>NZ_BCBO01000032.1:0-63305 GCF_001320835.1 Pseudomonas sp. NBRC 111138
GCCGCGTGCGTGCACCACGCGCTCTGGGATGCGTTCGCGGTCGAAGCGTTGCAGTTTCTGGATCAGTTGCACATCTTGCAGCAGCACCGGGCCATTGGCACCGGCGGTTTGGGAGTTCTGGTTATCACCGACGTTGGCCCCGTTATCGCGGGTCAGGTTGGCGGCTTGTACGGAGAGGGAAAGCAGGCTGGCGGTCACCAGTGCCAGCGCGTGGCGCGCCGACACGGGCCTGCGGCTGATTGGGGTATTCATCGAGGTTTCCTCTGGTTTTTTTAATGCACATTCAGTTGTGCTTGCCAGAGGCTAGTGACCTGCGAGTCAGAAGATAAATAGAAAAACACCACAGGCCCGATTAAGAAAAAAATCTGGTAACCCGCTGAAATAGCGGCTAATTCGCGCGCGACTAGTGGCACTTTGCAAACTATTTGCGATTTGATGTGTCGATAAAAACCGACAGTGTTAACAGTTGTTTCGAGCAAGCGCCGTTCGACTGAATTACACTGACCTCCACCCTCCTCAACTGTAACAAGGAATAACCTATGGGCGTGATCAGTGAGTTCAAGGCCTTCGCGGTCAAAGGTAATGTGGTCGACATGGCCGTCGGTATCATCATCGGTGCTGCCTTCGGCAAGATTGTTTCCTCATTTGTAGGCGACGTGATAATGCCTCCCATCGGCCTGCTGATCGGTGGCGTGGACTTTGCCGATCTGGCCGTCACGCTCAAGGCAGCACAGGGTGATGTACCCGCTGTTGTCCTGGCCTACGGCAAGTTCATCCAGAGCATCATCGACTTTATAATCGTCGCGTTTGCAATCTTCATGGGTGTGAAGGCGATCAACCGTCTGAAGCGCGAAGAAGCCGTGGCCCCAAGCTTGCCGCCGACGCCAAGCAAAGAAGAAGTGCTGCTGGGCGAGATCCGCGATCTGCTCAAGGCACAGAACAACAAGCCGCTTTAACCTGCGGATGCAAAAAAGGCGCCTCGCAAGGCGCCTTTTTTCTACCAATAATTTTCTACCGCCACCTGGCCAGGTCGTCGGCTCAGGCTCAGTTGCATGTCCCGCTGCTTGAGCAACTGGCGCGTGTCATCGACCATCTGCGGGTTGCCGCAAATCAGTACACGCGAATCCTGTGCCGTCAGCCCCACGCCGGCAGCCCGCTCCAATTCGCCATTTTCGATCAAGGCCGTAATACGCCCATTCAACGCGCCCGGATGATGCTCGCGGGTGACGATGGGAATGTAGGTGAGTTTGTGGGCATACTCGGCCAAGTACTCGCGCTCACCCAGAGTGTCGATCAGCGACTGGTAGGCCAGTTCCTTGGCTTCCCGGGCGCTGTACACCAGGATGATGCGCTCGAATTTTTCCCACACTTCGAAGTCCTGCAGGATCGACAGGAACGGCGCGACGCCCGTTCCGGTTCCCAGCAACCACAAGTCACGCCCGTCGATAAAGCGGTTGAGGGTCAGAAACCCGGTGGCCTGGCGCTCGACCAGCAAGGTATCGCCCACCTTCAGGCGGCTCAGTTCACTGGTGAACTCACCACCGGGGACCACGATGGAAAAGAAATCCAGATGCTCGTCAAACGGCGAAGACACGATGGAATAGGCACGCCAGACGGTGCTGCCATCCGCCTTGGTAACGCCCAGGCGCACGAACTGGCCGGCGGTAAAACGAAAACCGGCATCGCGGGTGGTGCGCAGGGTGAACAGGCTGGGGGTCAGCGATTGCACATCGAGCAGGGTCTGGCGGGTAAATTTCTCAGCACTGGCCGTCATGGGGGGCTCCGTTTTGCACAGGCCGTTAGTGTCCCTCAAAACAGACCGCGCAAACACTGATGATTGGTACTGGCTTTGCCGTCACTCAAGGTTCACGCGGCTGGCCTGCGCGTTTTTCAACCAAGTCCAGGGGTAAACCATGGGTTCACCACTAGCACTAACTATTTGGCTATTAACGCGCCCCGAATACCTCCCGAGATGAAACGGCACGTACAGCGACATCATTTTGATACTACTTTCAAGATATTAATAATATTGAAAAAAAGTAACTTGCCAAGCGCCCTTATACAAAACTTCAAGCCTTGTACAAAACCCGCCAACTAAACAAACCCTGGAAGTAAAATATTTTTCAAGCTCAGTTGTAGGACTTACCCTACACTTGTTTTCGAGCTGCAATGGGGGATCAGGACGTACCCAGGTCACATATACACGCATGGAGAGTCACCGATGGTCAATTGGCATAATGCCCGGCTGCCCAAGCTGGACGGCGAGAGTGAAATCACCAGTGTGTTTGAGATGGTGATAAACCACACTTATGAACTAGGTTTCGAATATTGCTCCTTTACCATGAGTTCCCAATCACAAAGCACTCAAACAAAACCCATTTTGTTTAATAACTATCCAAATGAATGGCTTAGTATTTATAAACAAGCGCACTTCTTCGATGTAGACCCCGTTGTAACCCACTGTAAAACCTCGGTACTGCCTATTCTCTGGGAACAAAAAACCTTTGCCAACACCCCCAAGCTGTGGGAATTGGCCCAGTCATGCGGGGTGCATTTAGGCTGGACCCAAGCCGTGCATGACTTCCAGGGTGTATTCAGCATGCTGACCCTGGTTCGCAGCAAGGGCGAGGTCAGCCCTGAAGAGCTTTACGAAAAAGCCGGCCAGGTGTTGTGGCTTTGCCATGCGATGCATGCGGTCGTCGCGCAGAAGTACGCCGACGCCCCCGACATCAAAGCGCCCAGCAAATTGACTGCCCGGGAAACAGAAATCCTCAAGTGGTCGGCGATGGGCAAGACCGCCTCGGAGATTGCCGCGATTCTTTGCCTGTCCGAGCGCACCGTGGGGTTTCATATCAGCAGTACCTTCAAGAAACTGGGCGTGCATAACAAGATCCAGGCGGTGCTGCGCGCCGCTAAAGCCGGGCTGTTTTAGCCCACGTAAAACACCGCATGTCATCGCGTTGAAAAAAACGTAACATTTACGGCCAATTCTGAGTGTTGAGGGTGCGCTTTCCACGGTGGCCCCGCCGTTCACTCAGACGGTCCGTCGATTACCCAGAGCCTCGCCCCGCCATGCCCCTGCTTGACAGCCCTTTCGCCCAGCTCGACCTGATTCGTCAGCCAGAGCAACACAATGATCCGCTGCAAGCCTTCGATGCCGCCGACGAATACCTGCTCAGCCACCTCGCCGCGCAACAGCCCACTGCCGCCACCCGCGTGCTGGTGCTCAATGACAGCTTCGGCGCCCTGGCAGCCAGCCTTCAAGGCCAGGTGCAAGTGACCTCCAGCGGTGACTCGTTCCTCGCCGCTCAGGGCCTGGAGAAAAACCTGGTGCGCAACGGCAAGCCCTTTGATGCCGTGCCCTTCATACCGGCCAGCCAGCTCGCGACCGGGCCGTTCGATCGCGTGTTGATCCGCGTGCCGAAAACCCTGGCGTTGCTGGAAGAACAACTGATCCGCCTGCAAGGGCAACTGGCGCCCGGCGCCGAGGTGATCGCAGGTGCAATGATCAAGCATTTGCCACGGGCTGCGGGCGAATTGCTGGAGCGTTACATCGGGCCCATGCACGCCTCATTGGCGGTCAAAAAGGCGCGGTTGCTGATTGCCAGCGTCGAGCCGCGCCCTGCCGCGGTCTCGCCCTACCCGACCCGCTATACCCTGGATGCGCCGGTCATCGAGTTGTGTAACCACGCCAACGTCTTTTGCCGCGAAGGCCTGGACATCGGCACCCGTGCCTTCCTGCCGCACCTGCCAAAAAACCTGGGCAGTGCCCGCGTGGCAGACCTGGGCTGCGGCAACGGCGTACTGGCGATTGCCAACGCCCTGCAGAACCCCGACGCGCACTACACCTTGGTGGATGAGTCGTATATGGCAGTGCAATCGGCCGCCGAAAACTGGCAAGCCGCCTTGGGAGAGCGGGACGTCAGCGTACGTGCCGACGATGGCCTGGCCGGCCAGGAGGCGCAATCGCTGGAAGTGGTGTTGTGCAACCCACCGTTCCACCAACAACAAGTGGTGGGCGACTTCCTCGCCTGGCGCATGTTCCAGCAGGCACGCGAAGCGCTGGTGGTCGGTGGCGCCTTGTACATCGTCGGGAATCGTCACCTGGGCTATCACAGCAAGCTGGCGCGGTTGTTCCGTGGTGTCGAGCAAGTAGCGGCCACGCCCAAGTTCGTCATCCTCAAGGCGCGTAAATAAAAAAGCCCTGCTTTTCGATCAAGAAAAGCAGGGCTTTTTCGTAGGAGCGAGCTTGCTCGCGAAAAACTCACAGACGCCGCGTTTATTCAGGAAGCACGCGTTATCGTTGACGTTTTTCGCGAGCAAGCTCGCTCCTACAGTGTCAATGCGTGCTCAGGCCTGCCGCATTCATGAACATGCGCATCAGGCTGGCCACCACGAACAGGGCCAGCACGCTGCCGGTCCAGATCATCGCCAGCCACCCCAGGCGCCGCCACAACGGCTGCTTCTCGGCCTGTTCAATCTCATGCAACGAAGGTTTTGACATGTTTCAACCCTCCTAGTGATAGCCGTCTTCGTGGGTGACCTTGCCGCGGAACACGTAGTAGCTCCAGAAGGTATAGCCCAGGATAAACGGGATGATGAACAGCGTGCCCACCAGCATGAAGCCCTGGCTTTGCGGCGGCGCGGCGGCATCCCAGATCGACACGGACGGCGGGATGATGTTCGGCCACAGGCTGATCCCCAAGCCACTGTAGCCGAGGAAAATCAGCACCAGCGTCAACAGGAACGGCGTGTAGTGCGCATTACGTGCCACGGCGCGGATCAGCCCGTACATGGTGACCAGCACCAGGATCGGCACCGGCAGGAACCAGAACAGGTTCGGCAAGGTGAACCAGCGCGACGCGATTTCCGGGTGGGTCAGCGGCGTCCAGATGCTGACGATGCCGATCACCGCCAACACCACAAACGCCAAAGGCCGCGCCAGATTGTGCATCTGCTCCTGCAACTTGCCTTCGGTCTTCATGATCAGCCAGGTGCAGCCGAGCAAGGCATACGCCACGATCAGCGCCACGCCGCAGAACATCGTGAAGGGTGTGAGCCAGTCCAGTGAGCCGCCGGCGAACTGGCGATCCACCACCGGAATACCGTCGATAAAGGCGCCCAACGCCACCCCCTGGAAGAAGGTCGCCGCCAGCGAGCCGCCAATAAACGCCTTGTCCCACAGGTGACGCTTGTGGTCCTTGGCCTTGAAGCGGAACTCAAAGGCCACGCCGCGGAAGATCAGGCCGATCAGCATCAGGATCAGCGGCAGGTACAGCGCCGACAACACCACCGAATAGGCCAGCGGGAACGCGCCGAACAATGCCGCGCCCCCGAGTACCAGCCAGGTTTCGTTGCCGTCCCATACGGGCGCCACGGTGTTCATCATCACATCACGGTCGACTTTGCCCGGAACAAACGGGAAAAGAATGCCGATCCCCAGGTCGAAGCCGTCCATGACCACGTACATCATGATGCCGAAGATGATGATCACGGCCCAGATCAGCGGAAGATCAATACCCATCTCAATTCCCCTTGTGCTGGATGTGGTCGTGGTCGTTATCACTGCCATCGTCGGCAGCAGACAACGGACGCGCGGGGGTGCGTTTCTGGCCGGGGCCACCGTGGGCGGGCTCGGTACTGTCGTGGGTCACGGGGCCTTTGCGCACCAGGCGCATCATGTAGCCCAGGCCCGCGCCGAACAGCGCGAAGTACACCACCACGAACAACACCAGGGTAATGGTCATCTGCGTCAGGCTATGCCCGGAGGAGGCATCCGCCGTGCGCATCAACCCGTAGACCACCCAGGGCTGGCGGCCGATTTCGGTGGTGAACCAACCGGCAAGAATCGCAATCAGCCCAGACGGGCCCATCCACAGCGCCAGGTACAGGAACGGTTTGGACGTGTACATCTTGTCGCCCCGGCGCAGCCACAGGCTGAACAAACCGGTGAAGATCATCAGGAACCCCAGGCCGACCATGACCCGGAACGACCAGAACACAACGGTCGAGTTGGGGCGGTCTTCAGGTGGGAACTCTTTGAGCGCCGGCACCTGCTTGTCCAGGGAGTGAGTCAGGATCAGGCTGCCCAGGTACGGAATCTCGACCGCGTATTTGGTTTTCTCGGCTTGCATGTCCGGCCAGCCAAACAAAATCAGCGGCGTGGGCTCGTTGCCGATATTTTCCCAGTGGCCTTCAATCGCGGCGATCTTGGCCGGCTGATGCTTGAGGGTATTGAGGCCGTGGAAGTCGCCGATCACTGCCTGGATGGGTGCAACGATCAGGGCCATCCACATCGCCATCGAGAGCATTTTGCGTATGGCCGGGTTGTCCTTGCCGCGCAGTAAATGCCAGGCGGCCGACGAGCCGACGAAGAACGCCGTGGCAACGAAAGCAGCCGTGGCCATGTGCATCAGGCGGTAGGGGAACGACGGGTTGAAGATCACCGCCAGCCAGTCGGTCGGTATTACGCGGCCATCGATGATTTCAAAGCCCTGGGGCGTCTGCATCCAGCTGTTAGAGGCAAGAATCCAGAACGTGGAGATCAACGTACCCACGGCCACCATCACCGTGGCGAAGAAGTGCAGCTTGCGCCCCACCTTGTTCCAGCCGAACAACATCACGCCCAGGAAACCGGCCTCGAGGAAGAAGGCCGTGAGCACTTCGTACGTCAGCAACGGCCCGGTGACGGCGCCGGCGAAGTCCGAGAAGCGGCTCCAGTTGGTACCGAACTGGTAGGCCATGACCAGGCCCGATACCACCCCCATGCCGAAGTTGACGGCAAAGATCTTCGACCAGAAGTGGTAGAGGTCACGGTAGGTGTCGTTGTGGGTCTTGAGCCACAAGCCCTCCAGCACCGCAAGGTAACTGGCCAGGCCGATGGTGATCGCCGGGAACAGGATGTGGAATGAGATGGTGAACGCGAATTGAATTCGGGCGAGATCTAGCGCCTCCAAACCGAACATAAGTCTTCCTCTGTCAGGTAATACCGGCTGCTGGCTGGGAGCCTGCACCCACTGCCCCCACGGATATGGAGTGTGGCGAATTTCAATTCGTTTCTTTTATTACCCATCGCGTGGGGAATCTGGCCTTGCGGCCGCCAGAACAATCCCGGGGCAGGTTTTGATCTGGATCAAGCATCGTTGAAAGAGTAGTCCCATTTTTGCTGTAGGACTGTGTGGTCTTTTGCCGCGTGACAGCTTGCCTCAGCCCTGTTCTTGCAACTATTTGTTACAGCTTGATGCTAATCTCGCCATTCCCCCGCTCCTGACCTGAATTTCCGATGCCCAGTGAACCTGCGTTGCTGCTACGTCACCACCGTCCTTTCATCGCGTTCTGGCTGGCGCGGATCTTTACCGCCAGCGGCTTCCAGATGCTCACCGTGGCAATCGGCTGGAACCTCTACCAACTGACCGGCAACGTGCTGGACCTGGGCCTGGTTGGCCTGGTGGAATTCGTGCCGCGCGTGCTGTTCATGCTGCACACCGGGCACGTGGCTGATCGCTATGAACGCCGCCGGGTCGCTGCCATCTGCCAGACCTTGCAGGCGCTGATCGCCTTGTCCCTGGCCATCGGCGGCCTGACCGGCAACGTGACCCGCGAGATGATCTTCATCCTCGCCTTCCTGCTCGGCGCTGCGCGCTCATTTGAAATGCCCACCACCCAGGCACTGTTGCCGAGCATCGTGCCCAGCGCGCTGTTCCCCCGCGCTGTGGCCGCCTCGCAATCGGCCCAGCAACTGGCGACCATCGTCGCACCGGCCGTGGGCGGTTTGCTCTATGCGTTTGGCAGCGTGTGGGTGTACGGCCCAACCGTGGCGCTGTACCTGATTGCCTGCGTGCTGACCCTGAACCTGCCCGCCCGCCAGACGCCGCTCAACAAAGCCAAGGCCACCCTGGACTCGCTGCTGGCCGGCATACGCTTTATCCGCAGCCGCCCGGACATTCTCGGCGCCATCTCCCTGGACCTGTTTGCCGTGCTGCTGGGCGGCGCTACAGCGCTGTTACCGGTGTTCGCCAAGGACATCCTGCTGACAGGTGCCTGGGGCCTGGGCCTGCTGCGGTCGGCCCCGGCTGTGGGCGCATTGCTGATGTCACTGTGGCTGGCGCGCTTTTCGGTGGACCGCCAGGTGGGCCGCGTGATGTTCACCGCCGTCGGCGTGTTCGGGGTGGCAACCATCGCCTTCGGCCTGTCGACTTCGTTCTGGTTTTCACTGGCGGTGCTGGTGGTACTGGGCGCGGCAGACATGATCAGCATGGTGATCCGTGCATCGTTCGTGCAGTTGGAAACGCCAGATGAAATGCGCGGGCGAGTGAGTGCGGTCAATGGCCTGTTTATCGGTGCGTCCAATCAATTGGGCGAATTCGAATCCGGGATTACCGCCCACTGGTTTGGCACCGTGCCTGCGGTGGTGATGGGCGGGGTTGGCACCCTGGTGGTGACCGGGGTGTGGATCAAGCTGTTCCCGACCCTGGCCAACCGGGATCGCATGCATGTGCCGGTGGAAGAAACCAAGCCATAGGCTTCACCGCCATACCCTGTGGGAGCCGGGCTTGCCCGCGATAGCGGTGTATCAGGCAACTTTCTGGTGGCTGATACACCGCTATCGCAGGCAAGCCAGCTCCCACACTGGAACTTCATTGGTCTGACGGTTTGGGCTATAGCACCTTATCCAAGGTAATCGGAAACTCCCGAACCCGCTTGCCGGTGGCATGGTAAACCGCATTCGCCACCGCCGCCGCTACCCCGACAATGCCGATTTCCCCCACGCCCTTGGACCCGAGCGCATTGACGATCTCGTCGTGCTCTTCGACAAACAGCACGTCAATCTCGCCAATATCGGCGTTCACCGGGATGTGGTACTCGGCCAGGCTGTGGTTCATGTAACGCCCCAGCTCATGGTCGACCTGGGTCTCTTCATGCAGGGCCATGCCAATGCCCCACACCACGCCGCCAAGGATCTGGCTGCGGGCCATCTTGGGGTTGACCACGCGCCCCGCGGCAATGGCGCTGACCACACGGCTGACCTTGATGGTGCCCAGGTCTTCATCAACCCGCACCTCGACAAACACCGCCGAATGGGTCGCGCAGGCATAGCCCTGGCGCTTCTTGTCCGGCTCGCTGTCAACCTGTGCTTGCAGCACCTCCTCACCGCTGTCCTTGACCAGTTGCGCCAACGAAACACTCACATCACCGGCATGCAGTTGGCCCTCTTCAAACCGCACGGCTTCGGCGTCCTTGAACACCGGGTATGTCTGCCGGGCGACCTGGAGCAACTTGGCATTCAGCGCTTCACAGGCTTGCTGCACCGCCGTACCCACCGAGGACACGGTAAACGAGCCGCCCTGCAACGGCGCCGTGGGCAACGACGAATCGCCCAGCACAAAACGCACGTCGGCCATGGCCACGCCGCTGGCCTGGGAGGCGATCTGGGTCATCACCGTGTAGGTGCCAGTGCCAATGTCGGTGGTGGCGCTGCTGACGGTGAGCTTGCCCTGCGCGTCGAGGCGCGCCTTGGCGCTGGCTTTCATCTGCATGGCCTCCCACACGCCGCCGGCCATGCCCCAGCCGATCAGTTGGCGGCCGTCACGCATGCTACGCGGTTCCGGGTTGCGTTGGTGCCAGCCGAAGCGTTCGGCGCCTTCGCTGTAGCACTCGCGCAGGGCCTTGCTCGACCAGGGTTTGTCTTCGTTCTGGTTACGTTCGGCGTAGTTGATCAGGCGCAATTGCACCGGGTCGATGGCCAGGGCACACGCCAGTTCGTCCATGGCGCACTCCAGGCCGAGCACGCCTAGTGCGGCGCCGGGGGCACGCATGTCCAGCGGGGTAAACACATCCAACGGCGCCAACTTGTACGTCAGTTGCACGTTGTCGCAGTGATAGAGCATGCCGCTCCACTCCACCACGTGCTCGCTGAAATCCTCAAAGCGCGACGTCTGGCCAATCGCGGTATGCCCCAACGCCAGCAAGCGACCATTGGCGGCGGCGCCCATCTGCAAACGCTGCAAGGTGCGCGGGCGATAGCCGAAGGTAAACATCTGCTGGCGCGTCAGGGTGACGCGCACCGAGCGTTTGAGCGCCATGGCCGCCATCACCGCGAGCGGCAATTGGTATTGCGGGCGCAGGCCCGAACCGAAGGCGCCACCGACGAAAGCGGCGAAGATGCGCACCTGGCGCTTGTCCAAGCCGAAGACTTTTTGCACATAGGCCTGGCAGTTCTGCGGGCCCTGGGTCTTGTCGTGGATATGCAGAGTGCCATCGGACTGATACAGCACGGTGCTGGCGTGGGGTTCCATCGGGTTGTGATGCTCGATGGGCGTGCTGTAGTGCAGGTCCAGACTGATTGCGGCACCGGCCCATTCAGCCTCGAAGTTGCCTCGCGGTTCGGGTGGGGTCTGGGGCGACGGGTGCGCCGCCGCTTGCTGGGTGAGCAGGTCGGTTTCGAAGGTTTCGGGCGCGTAGTCGATCTGCACCAGCGAGCCGGCGTGCCGCGCCAGTTCGAGGTTATCGGCAATCACCAGGGCCAGGGGCTGGCCGCTGTAGAGCACGCGGTCGTTATACAGCGGACGAAAAGGCGAGCCATCGGCCGCATCGGCATCGGCGAACGCCTCGTCATAGCTGGCGATTTTCGGCCGGTTGAGGTGATGGATCACGTCCACTACACCGGGCAAGGCCAACGCCTTGGACGCATCGATGCTCAGCACCCGGCCTTTGGCGATAGTGCTCGACACCACGCTGCCATGCAGCAGGCCGTCCTCGGGAAACTCACCGGCATAGCGCGCTTGGCCGGTGACCTTGAGCAGACCGTCGACGCGGTCCAGGGGTTTGCCGATGGCGCTCATGGCTGTTCTCCTGCGACGGCGGCGTCGCTCAGGGCACGAATGATTGCTCGCCGCGCCAGCTTGACCTTGAAGCCGTTGTGTTCCAACGGTTCGGCGTCTTGCAGCAGGGCGTCGGCGGCGGCGCTGAAGGTTTCGCGGCTGACCGTGCGGCCAATCAGCAAGGCTTCCACTGCGCGGTCACGCCAAGGTTTATGCGCCACACCGCCCAAGGCCAGGCGGGCGTCGATGATTTCATCGCCGTCCAGTTCCAAGGCGGCGGCCACCGAAACCAAGGCAAAGGCATAGGAGGCACGGTCACGGATCTTCAGGTAATGGCTGTGGCGGGCCAGGTGATCGGCGGGCAGCTCAATGGCCGTGATCAGCTCATCGTCGGCCAATTGGTTGTCACGTTGCGGCGCATCGCCTGGCAAGCGATGGAAGTCGGCGAACTCGATCACCCGCGCACCGCCACGTCCCTCTACATGCACCCGCGCCGCAAGCGCCGCCAGGGCCACGCACATGTCCGATGGATGGGTGGCCACGCACTGTTCACTGGCGCCGAGGATCGCATGGATACGGTTCAAACCGTTGCGCGCCGGGCAGCCGCTGCCGGGCTGGCGCTTGTTGCACGGCACCGCGGCGTCGTAGAAGTAATAGCAACGGGTGCGCTGCAACAGGTTGCCCCCGGTACTGGCCATGTTGCGTAACTGCGGGGACGCCCCGGCGAGGATGGCCTGGGACAGCAACGGGTAACGCTGCTCAATGAGTGGGTGCCAGGCCAGGTCGGCGTTGCTCACCAGCGCACCGATACGCAGGCCACCCTCGGCGGTCTCTTGAATGTCGTGCAGCGGCAAGCCGGTGATGTCGATCAGGTGCTCGGGATGGCTGATGTTTTCCTTCATCAGGTCCAGCAGGTTGGTGCCACCGGCGATAAAGCGCGAGGCGGCGCTGCTCATCTGAACGGCCTGCTGCACATCGGTCGGCCTGCTGTAGTGGAAGGGATTCATGACTCACCTCCCTGGCGACGGCAGGCCGGCAGCGCGTCTTCGATGGCATCGCGGATGTTGTTGTAGGCGCCGCAGCGGCACAGGTTGCCGCTCATCAATTCCTGGATCTGCGCACGGTCGTGGGCGCGGCCTTCATTGGCCAGGCCCACGGCAGAACAGATCTGCCCGGGGGTGCAATAGCCGCACTGGAAAGCGTCGTGCTGGATAAAGGCCTGTTGCATGGGATGCAGTTGGTCGCCGTCGGCCAGGCCTTCGACGGTGGTCAATTCGGCGCCGTCGCACATCACGGCCAGGGTCAGGCAGGCATTCACGCGTTTGCCGTCACGCAACACGGTGCAGGCGCCGCACTGGCCGTGGTCGCAGCCTTTTTTGCTGCCCACCAGGTCCAACTGTTCACGCAGCAAGTCCAGCAAGGTGGTCCAGGGCAACACGTTCAGTTGGCGATCCTGGCCGTTGAGTGTCAGGCGTATCGGGTGGGCGACGAACGGCTGGGCCGCCGCGCCATTGGGGGTCGCGCTCATAAACACCTCACGGGTTGGTGTACGTCCGCGGCGTTCAGAAAAATCGCCGTCTTAGGGGTACGACTTCCCGGGGTTTTGAGCGTTCAAGATGATTGATCAGCGGATATTGAGCTGGGCTTTCAGGGTGTTTTGCGGCGGGTTGATCGAGGTATTGGTGAATTCGAACCAGCCCTGGGCCTGGACGTTCAGGTCGAACACATAGATGTAGCCCATCAAGGTGCCCACGCCGTTGCACGCCTCACTGATGTTGCCGACCTGGCACACCGCTGTGCGTTGCCCATTCAACTCTGCGCCGTTGAAGCGGCCCATGGGGCTGTTGCCCAGGCCCACTTCCATCACCGAGACCTGGGTGGGCCCGCGGTGCTCGCACATCTGGGTGGTGTTGACCCGCTCCGGGATCGCTTCGCTGCAGTTGGCCGATTCCACCTTGAACACCCGCACCTCGCTCAAGGCCGGTGCAGCCGCGCCCCATGCCGGTGCCGCGCCCAGCCACAGGCTGATACTGGCGATCAGAGCTAGACTCCACGGGTTGGCTTTTTTCATGCTGGCAATGACCCGGTATTGAACGTCGGCGCAGTATGCCTCAAGCCCATGCGCCACACAGCCTCGGCTGCTGGTATGATGCGCCGCTTTTTCCGATCCTCTCTGAAACCACAAGCGTTTGGCGCAGTTTGTGCTTTGACTTAGAGGTCAACAAATCACGACGCACAATAGCGTCACAGGGAGCCGGCATGCTGGAAAAGCTGTTTCAACTCAAAGCCCACAACACCAATGTGCGCACCGAGATTCTCGCGGGGATCACCACCTTCCTGGCCATGGCCTACATCCTGTTCGTGAACCCGAGCATCCTCGGCGAGACCGGCATGGACAAGGGCGCGGTGTTTGTCGCCACCTGCCTGGCGGCCGCCATCGGTTCGACCGTGATGGGCCTGATCGCCAACTACCCGATTGCCCTGGCACCGGGCATGGGCCTCAACGCCTTCTTCACCTACACCGTGGTCCTGCACATGGGCCACACCTGGCAGGTGGCGCTGGGCGCGGTATTCATTTCGGCGGTGCTGTTTTTCCTGCTGTCGATCTTCCGCATTCGTGATTGGATCATCAACGCCATCCCGCTGCCGCTGCGCTCGGCGATTGCCGCCGGCATCGGCCTGTTCCTGGCGCTGATCGCCCTGCATAACGCCGGTATCGTGGTGAGCAACCCGGCCACCATGGTGGGCCTGGGCGACCTGAAACAACCGGCGCCGATCCTGGCCACCTTGGGTTTCGTGCTGATCGTCGCGCTGGAAGCCCTGGCCGTACGCGGCGCGGTGCTGATCGGCATCCTGGCGGTGACAGTTGCCTCCATCGTCCTGGGTTTCACGCCTTTCATCGGTGTGACCTCGGTACCGCCGTCCCTGGCGCCGACCTTCCTGCAGCTGGATATCAAGGGCGCGCTGGACATCGGCCTGGTCAGCGTGATCTTCGCCTTCCTGTTCGTTGACCTGTTCGACAACTCCGGCACCCTGATCGGCGTCGCCAAGCGCGCCGGCCTGATGGGCAAGGACGGCCATATGCCGAAAATGGGCCGCGCGCTGATTGCCGACAGCACCGCCGCCATGGCCGGCTCCCTGCTGGGCACCTCGACCACCACCAGCTACATCGAATCGGCTGCAGGCGTGAGCGCCGGTGGCCGGACCGGCTTGACCGCCATCGTGGTCGCGATTCTGTTTTTGCTGGCGCTGTTCTTCTCGCCATTGGCCGCCAGCGTGCCGGCCTATGCCACCGCGCCAGCCTTGCTGTTTGTGGCGGTGCTGATGAGCCAAGGCCTGGCCGAAATCGACTGGGACGACATTACGGTGGCAGCGCCGGTGGTGATCACCGCCCTGGCGATGCCCTTCACTTACTCCATCGCCAACGGCATCGCCTTCGGTTTCATCGCCTGGACCGCCATCAAGCTGCTTTCGGGCCGCTACCGTGAGCTGAACCCGGCACTGGTGATCCTATCGATCCTGTTCGTGATCAAGCTGGGCTGGTTCAACGCATGACTTTTGACGCCGCAAGCTACACCGCTCAACTGCAAGACAAGGTCACGCGCCTGCGTGACCTGCTGGCACCGTTCGACGCGCCTGAGCCGCAGGTCTTCGACTCGCCGCTGCAGCACTTCCGCCTGCGTGCGGAGTTCCGCCTGTGGCGCGAAGGCGGCGAGCGCCACTACGCGATGTTCTCCCAGGAGGACAAGCGCACGCCGATCCTCATCGAAGACTTCCCCATCGCCAGCCAGCGCATCAACCAGTTGATGCCGCAACTCAAGGCCGCCTGGCAAGCCAGCGCTGCCCTGAGCCACAAGCTGTTCCAGGTGGAGTTCCTCACCACCCTGGCCGGCGACGCGATGATCACCCTGTGCTATCACCGCCCGCTGGACGAACATTGGCACACCGCCGCGAACAAATTGGCCGCTGAGCTGAATGTGAGCATCATCGGCCGCTCCAAGGGCAAGCGCGATGTGATCGGCCACGACTACGTGGTGGAGAAACTCGACATCGGTGGGCGCACCTTCAGCTATCGCCAACCCGAAGGCGCGTTCACCCAGCCCAACGGCACGGTGAACCAGAAGATGCTCAACTGGGCCTACGAAGCGCTGGGCGATCGCCCGGACGATTTGTTGGAGCTGTACTGCGGCAACGGCAACTTCACCCTGCCGCTGGCGACCCGCGTGCGCAAGGTGCTGGCCACCGAGATCAGCAAGACCTCAGTGAATGCGGCCCTGAGCAACCTGGATGAAAATGGCGTGGATAACGTCAACCTGGTGCGCCTCTCTGCCGAAGAACTCACCCAAGCCCTGAACGAAGTGCGCCCGTTCCGCCGCCTGCACGGCATCGACCTGAAAAGCTACGAGTTCGGTAGCGTCTTCGTCGACCCGCCCCGCGCTGGCATGGACCCGGACACCTGCGAGCTGACCCGGCGCTTCGACAACATCCTGTACATCTCCTGCAACCCGGAGACGCTGGCGGCGAATATCGCGCAACTGCACGACACGCACCGGATCACCCAGTGTGCAATGTTTGACCAGTTCCCGTGGACGCACCATATGGAGTCGGGCGTGTTGCTGACCCGTCGATAAACCTGTGGGTTGTAGGAGCGAGCTTGCTCGCGAAAAACGTCAACGATAACGCGTGCTTCCTGGATGAACGCGGTGCCTGTGGGGTTTTCGCGAGCAAGCTCGCTCCTACTGTTTATTCAAGTGTCTGTTGTCTCTGGGGGCTGCGGTACTTCCTTGCGTGGCCGGCCACCCTTCTTGCCATTGGCCCGGGCCGCTGCGGTCTTGGCCGCGCTGCTTTTGCGACCATTGCGCGATGCCACCAGGCTGGTTGCCAGGTCCATCAGCGGCTGGCTTGTAGCGATCAACCCTGTGATCGAAACATCCAGGTCCTGCGCTTCACAGCTAATCGCCTTGCCACCGAACGTCACTTCCAGTTGCTGGAAATCCTTCTCTGAAAACCCTTCGAACTCCGGCAGGCCAGCCACCGGCAACACAACGCGGCTGCCATCGCTGAAGCCAATGGAGAGGCAATCGTTTTCATAACGTACGTTACTGGCGTTGGCGTACAGGCGTTTCAACCTGCGCCCTCGGGCGATTGCCTTGTCAACGTCGGCTTCAGTGAGAGGTACATAAGGTGTGACTTTGGCTTTTATGATTTTCATAAATTAATCCCCACGCAATCTGGCGCTCTTACCAGATTCAAAAAAATAGTCCGTTGCGCTATGACATCGTGCCTGGCGCTGGCGATGACATAGACGCCGTGTCGAATGACCAATCCTGGAACCAACTCACCAGCGTCCCAATTCCAGGAATGATTCTCCAGGCAAACCGTCTGCAGTTTTTCCCACCAGATCCTGCGTGCCCGCGCCAAGTAGTGCCGCTGCATGATCGCCCCGCGTATCTCCTTCAGAAGTGCTGCGGGTGGCCGCCTCCGTTCAGGCTCTACATCCCACAACTCAACTTCCCCATCCAGGAAACTGAAACGAAACCGCGCATCCCATCCCTTGCCCCTGACATGCACATGGGGCGGGCAATGCTCATCCCTGATAAACACCGAAATGACATAGCCTTTGTAAGCACCTACTCTCATCGTAACCCATCCGTTAGGTTATTTTCCGTCAGGTAACAATTTCCCTCTGCCACCCGACAACCGGCTCCTATTCCCGAAGCTGTTTCACAGATTAGTAACCACAAAAAACCCGGCGAATGCCGGGTTGTAACCAGTGATGCCAACGACTGGAACGACCCGGCCAATGCTCGAAAGTCCTCCTCGTTCAGCAACCTCGCGCAATACTTCAACCGAATGCACGTCAGCCGGTGATCCAGCAATTGCATTGATTAAACGTTCGATCACCGAACAGATCCGCAGCCATCCATTGACCAAATTAACCAACCAGTACATTTTGACTCCACAACCAATAAGAACTGTGGAGAAGCCTCTATGCCGCCCATCGTGCTGGTGCTCAACGGCCCCAATCTCAACCTGCTCGGCACCCGCGAGCCTGCCACTTATGGCCATGAAACCCTGGCCGACATTGCCGCCCTGTGTGGTCGCAGCGCCGACAAGCTCGGGCTGAAGATCGAGTTTCGCCAGACCAACCACGAGGGCGAATTGCTCGACTGGATCCACGGCGCCCGCAACCGCTGCGCGGGTATTGTGATCAACCCGGCGGCCTGGACTCACACTTCGGTCGCGATCCGCGATGCCCTGGTGGCCAGTGAAGTGCCGGTGATCGAAGTGCATTTATCCAACGTGCATGCCCGTGAAGCCTTTCGTCATCACTCGTTTGTGTCACCGATCGCTCAGGCCGTGCTGGCCGGGTTTGGCAGCCATGGCTACCACCTGGCACTGGAACATTTCAGCCTGACGCTGAAGGGACGCACCTGATGAAACCACGCATACTCGCGGGCCTGATCGGCGCCGGCATCCAGGCCTCACGCACACCGGCACTGCATGAGCAGGAAGGCGACGCCCAGGGCTTGCGCTACCTGTATCGCCTGATCGACCTGGAGCCGCTGCACCTGGACCTCAACGCCCTGCCGGAATTACTACGGGCCGCCGAGCTGATGCACTTCACCGGGCTGAACATTACTTACCCGTGCAAGCAGGCGATCCTGCCGTTGCTCGATGAACTTTCCGATGAGGCCCGGGGCATTGGCGCGGTCAACACCGTGGTGTTCAAGGACGGCAAGCGCATTGGCCATAACACCGACTGCCTGGGGTTCGCCGAAGGCTTTCGGCGCAACTTGCACAACGTACCGCGCCAACGCGTGGTGCAGATGGGCGCCGGTGGTGCGGGCGCGGCAGTGGCCCATGCACTGTTGGCAGAAGGCGTGGAGTACTTGAGCATCTTCGATGTCGACCGCACTCGCGCCCAGGACCTTGTGGATAACCTTGCCCAGCAGTTCGGCATCGGTCGCGCTCAGGTCGGCAGCCACTTGGAAAATGCCATGGCCGAGGCCGATGGCCTGGTGAACACCACGCCGATGGGCATGGCCAAGCTGCCCGGCACGCCTGTGCCTGCGGCGTTGTTGCGGGCTGAATTGTGGGTGGCGGAAATTGTGTACTTCCCGCTGGAAACCCAACTGCTGCGCGACGCGCGCGCCTTGGGTTGCCGTACCCTGGATGGCGGCAATATGGCGGTGTTTCAGGCGGTGAAGGCGTTTGAGTTGTTCAGCGGCGAAGTGGCGGATGCAGACAGGATGCTGGCGCACTTCCAGAGCATGAATATCTAGGGATGCAACCCCATCATGATCGTTCCCACGCTCTGCGTGGAAACGCCTCACGTGACGCTCCGCGTCACGACTTTGACAGCAGACGCAGAGCGTCCATGTCGGCATTCCCAGGCAGAGCGTGGGAACGATCAGTTCTCAGGCTTGCAGGTAGCGCAACACCGACTCGCAAATCATTTCCCGATGGCGCTGCTTGATCGCCTCATCCGACAGCTCGATCTGGAAAATCTCGCTGAAGGTGTGCCGGTTGGACACCCGGTAGAAACTGAACGAGTTGATCAGCAAGTGCACATCCAGCGGCTCCAGCCCTTCGCGAAACAGCCCCAGCTCAGCCCCGCGGCGCAAGGTCTCCCCCAACCCTTCCAGGATTTTGCTGTTCATCGCCTTGATGGTCTCGGTGCGCTTGACGTACTCGGCGTTGTGGATATTTTCGATGCTGACGATGCGCACGAAATCCACGTTCTGGTCGTGGTGATCGAAGGTGAACTCCACCAACCGGCGAATCGCCTCACGCGGCTCCAGGGCGGTGAGGTTCATGCGGGTTTCGGTGTTGCGGATATCGCCGTAGAGCTTCTCCAATACCTCGACGTATAACTGCTCCTTGCTGCCGAAGTAGTAATAGATCATGCGCTTGGAAGTGTGGATGCGCTCGGCGATGGCGTCTACGCGAGCGCCGGCCAGGCCCTGTTGAACAAACTCGACAATGGCTTCCTGGAGAATATTCTCCCGGGTCTTTTCCGGATTGTTCTTGCGACTCTTGCGCGGTGCGTCAGCTACCGCGGGGAGATCGGGACTCGAGGTCATGGTGCGCTCACGGCCATTGTTGTGCAGGCGCTGATTATGGGCCGCGGCGCTCCCCGAAGGAAGCACCTGCCTTGCGGTTATAGCCGAGCCTGGCGTACCGCCCCACTGCGCGACTTGGCCATCGCCGCCAGACGCACCGCCACGTTGGCAGCGCCGTAGCCGGCATAGCCATTCTTGCGCTGGATGATCTCGAAGAAAAACCGCCCCTCGAACGCCTCGGTGTACACATGAAACAACTCACCGCCCTGGGCGTCGCGGTCGTACAGCACGTTGTAATACGCCAACTCACTGAGGAACTCATCGTCGAAATCGAAGCGTGCCGCCAGGTCGTCGTAATAGTTGAGCGGGATATCCAGCAACGGCACACCGGCCTCTTTGGCCCGGCGTACCTCGGCGAAAATATCCGCGCAATCGAAGGCAATGTGGTGCACGCCCGAACCGCGATAGCTGGAGAGCGCGTGGGAAATCGCCGTGTTGCGGTTTTCGGAGATATTCAACGGCAGGCGAATCGAACTGCAACGGCTGCGCAACGCACGGCTTTTCACCAGGCCGTAGGGGTCGGGCAGGACCACTTCGTCATCGGCTTCGAAATCCAGCAGGCTTTTGTAGAACAACACCCAACTGTCGAGGCTGTCGGCCGGCAGCGCCATGGCCATATGGTCGATGCGCAGCAAGCCGCCACTGGCGGGTGCAGCCGTTTGCAGGTTGAAATCGGTGTCGTACAGCCCGCCTTCGCTGGGGTCGACCAGGTAAATCAGGCTGCCATCCGGTGCACGCACGGCGGCCAATTCCAGCTCGTTGGGGCCGACCAGGCCGCGATAAGGCTGGCCCTTGTAGGCCACCGCCCGCTCCAGGGCCTTGGCACTGTCCTTGACCCGAATTGCCGTGGCGCACAGCGACGGGCCGTGGGCCTCGAAAAAGTTGTGGGCGAAGGAATAGGGTTCGCAGTTGAGGATCAGGTTGATGTCACCCTGGCGCAACAGGCTCACATTCTTGGAGCGATGCTGGCCGGCCCTGGCGAAACCCAGGCGCTCCAACCAGTGGGTCAGTTTGGCGCCGAGGCTCTCATCCACGGCAAATTCAAGAAACTCGATACCGTCGTATTCGCTGGCCGCCGGAGTTTCAAACAGGATATCCACGTGCGCAGCGGGGGCTTCTTGCGCCAGGCGCTGGCGGGTTTTTTCTTCCAGGTACAACAGTGACCGCAAGCCATCCGCCGCATTCGCGCGGGTCGGCGCAGCACGGAAACCGTCATTGAAAATTTCCAGGGACAACGGCCCGGTGTAGCCACTCTGGATGATCGGCGCGAGAAAGCCCGCCAGGTCAAACTCGCCCTGCCCCGGAAAGCAGCGGAAATGCCGGCTCCACTCCAGCACATCCATGGCCAGGATCGGCGCGTCGGCCATTTGCACAAAGAAAATCTTGTCGCCGGGGATCTGCGCGATGCCACTCGGGTCGCCCTTGAGCGACAAGGTGTGGAAGCTGTCGAGCAACACACCGAGGCTTGGGTGATCGACCTGGCGCACCAGGTTCCACACCTGCTGCCAGGTGTTCACATGCTTGCCCCAGGCCAACGCTTCATAGCCGATGCGCAGGCCGCGCTTGCCCGCGTGTTCGGCCAGCAGGCTCAGGTCATCGAGCAGAATGCGTTCGTCACCCACGCTGTCGGCCGAGGCATTGCTGCACACCAATACCAGATCGGTGCCCAGTTCCTGCATCAAATCGAATTTGCGTTCGGCACGCTCCAGGTTGCGTGCCAGGCGATCACGGCGGCAGCCTTCGAAGTCGCGAAACGGCTGGAACAGGGTGATGGCGATGCCGAGGTCGGCGCACATCTGCCGGACTTCCCGAGGGCTGCCGTCGTAATACAACAAGTCGTTCTCAAAGATCTCCACCCCCTCAAACCCGGCGGCGGCGATGGCTTCGAGTTTTTCCGGCAGGGTGCCGCTCAAGGACACAGTGGCAATAGAACGTTGCATGGAAGACTCCCGGCAATTGTTGTTTGTGGCAAATTATTCGCCCCCAGCCTACAGGCAGCAATTAAAATGTACGAACCGGTTAGTTTTTGGTGCGATTATCGAACACTAAGCCTCTTTGGCGAATTGACGACTTTTTAACCACTGCGCACCATCGACCGGGCAATTCGTTCACGTAACAAAGACCCAGAACACACCATAAGAATTTCAAAAAACGGGTACAAACCTCATGCCTCTGCAAAATTCAGCCCTGGCCGCGCGCCCGGGCAACCCGCACGCCGGCATCGGCGACAAGATCCGCGGTGCCCTGGCCGTGGGTAAAACGCGCTGGGGCATGCTGGCCCTGGTGTTCTTCGCCACCACCTTGAACTACATCGACCGCGCCGCCTTGGGCGTGATGCAACCGATCCTCGCCAAGGAAATGAGCTGGACGGCGATGGACTACGCCAACATCAACTTCTGGTTCCAGGTCGGCTACGCCATCGGCTTTGTGCTGCAAGGCCGCTTGATCGACCGGGTCGGCGTCAAGCGCGTGTTCTTCTGCGCCGTGCTGCTGTGGAGCCTGGCCACCGGCGCCCATGGCCTGGCCACCTCGGCGGTCGGCTTTATGGTCTGCCGGTTTGTCCTCGGGCTGACCGAAGCCGCCAACTACCCGGCCTGCGTCAAGACCACACGCTTGTGGTTCCCGGCGGGTGAACGGGCAGTGGCCACCGGCATCTTCAACGCCGGCACCAACGTCGGCGCGATGATGACGCCCATGCTGCTGCCGTTGATCCTGCACGTGTGGGGCTGGCAGGCAGCGTTCCTGTGCATGTCGGCACTCGGCGGTATCTGGCTGGTGCTCTGGAGCTTGAAGTACTACAACCCGGAAGACCACCCCACCGTTAAACAATCCGAACTGGACTACGTGCAACAGGAAGTCGAGCCGGAACAACCCCGCGTGCCGTTCAGCCGCATCCTGCGCATGCGCGGCACCTGGGCCTTCGCCCTTGCCTACTCGCTCACTGCGCCGGTGTTCTGGTTCTACCTGTATTGGCTGCCGCCGTTCTTGAACCAGCAATACAACCTGGGCATCAACGTGACCCAGATGGGCATTCCGCTGATCATCATTTACCTCACCGCCGACTTTGGCAGCGTGGGCGGTGGGATCCTGTCGTCATTCCTGATCGGCCGTGGGATGAACTCGATCAAGGCGCGGCTGTTGTCGATGTTGCTGTTCGCCTGCTGCATCGTCGGCGTGATCATGGCGGCCGGCTCCAGCCAGCTGTGGGTCGCGGTGTTCGCCATCTCCCTGGCCATCGGCGCGCATCAGGCCTGGACCGCCAACATCTGGAGCCTGGTGATGGACTACACGCCCAAGCACATGATGAGCACGGTGTTCGGCTTCGGCGGCATGTGCGCGGCCATCGGCGGCATGTTCATGACCCAGATCGTCGGCCATATCCTCACGGTGACCAACAACAACTACACGGTGTTGTTCACCCTGATCCCGGCGATGTACTTCATCGCACTGGTGTGGATGTACTTCATGGCGCCGCGCAAGATCCCCACGGTAGACGTTTAACTAACGCCGCCGCTGCTGCCAGGCAGCGGCCAACCCGCTCATGCAGATCACCCCGATACCCACCACCGTGGTCATATCGGGGGTATGGCTGAACACCAGCCAGCCCAACAACCCCGCAAACACGATCTGGCAATAGCCAAACGGCGCCAGCAAGGCCGGCGCCGCGAAGCGGAACGCCTGGGTGAGCATCAGGTGCGCGGTCATCCCGCAGGTGCCCAGCGCCAGCATCATCACCGCGTGCCACAACGTCGGCACTTGCCAGAAGAACGGCACCATCGCACTCATCACCAAGGTGTTGCACAGGCCGGCGAAGAAGTTGCTGGTAGTCGGGCTGTCGTATTGGCTGAGGATGCGCGTGAGCAACTGGTAGAAGCAGAAGAACAGCGCCGAGCACAGCGGCAGCAGTACCGCCGGGGTAAACAGCTCGCCGCCGGGGTGGATAATGATCACCACGCCGATAAACCCGCAGATCACCGCCAGCCACTGGCCACGGGTCACGTGCTCACCGAGCAACGGCACCGACAGCGCCGTCACCAGGATCGGCGCAAGGAAGTTCACCGCTGTAGCTTCGGCCAACGGGATGTAATGCAGCGCTGTGGTGAAGAACAGGCTGGTGCCCAACAGGCATAACGCCCGCACCACCTGCATGCCCGGCCGCTTGCTGCGCAACACGCGCAAGCCCGATTGCGGCAGGAAGATCCCGGCCATCAGCAAGGTGTGCACCATGTACCGCGCCCACACCACCATCACGATCGGGTAAAACCCGGCCAGGTATTTGGACAAGGCGTCGTGGCTGGAGAACAGGAACGTCGCCAGCACAATCAGCAGGATGCCTTTGAACGGATGGTTGACGCCGGAGAGCGGGGTACTGACAGTCATTGAATTCTCTTGTGTGGCGAGCGGGACGCTGAGCGCTGAACCAAGTCGCGCTCAACCCGGTAATCTAGCAGCCGGGCCGGAGTCTGCCCCAAGAGCATAACCAAACACTGGGCGAACAGCGCACTAAATCGATGGATCCGAGTCCAACGCTGCACGCTCGCCCCGGCGTTGCACACTTTTTAACCAAGGCCTTGCCGCTATGAAAAAAATCCTCTTTGCCCTGTCTGCCCTCGCCCTGCTCGCCGCCTGCGATAAAACCCCGAAAGAAGCCCCCAAGCCCGCGCCCGCCTCCGTGCAAGCGACTCTGGTGCCCGAAACCCCGCCCACCGATAAATGGGTCGGCAAGTGGGTCGGCGTCGAAAGCTTGCACCTGACCATCGCCAAGGACGACAGCATTGGCCGCGGCCACTACCTTCTCACCATGCAATATGGCCTGGACGCCGATGACGCCGGCACCTTCAAAGGTGAGGCCGCTGAAGACGGCATCGCCTTCACCCGCCCCGACGGCCCGCAGCTGTTGCGCGCTGGCGATGGCGCCGCCACCGGTTTGAAGTGGCTGGCGGATAAAAAAGACTGCCTGATCGTTGCCACTGGCGAAGGCTATTGCCGTTAATACCGGCCATAATCAATCACGGTTAGCACACAGAGGATTGCTCCCATGCTATGGAAAAAAGGCCGACGCAGCGACAACGTGGTGGATGCCCGTAACGACAGTGGCGGCGGCGGTGGCGGTATGCGCTTCGGCGGCGGCAAGGGCCTGAGCCTCACGGCCATCGTGCTGATCGTCGGCATTGGCTGGCTGACCGGCCAGGACCCGATGCAGATTCTTGGCCAATTGACCGGCCAGATGGAACAGGCGCCGTCGGTCAGCACCCAGCCGCGTCAAGCGCCGCCAGCCAACGATGAGCAAGCCGACTTTGTGCGCGCCGTGCTGGGCGATACCGAAGACACCTGGGGCCAGGTGTTCCAGGAAAATGGGTTGGCCTATAAGAACCCGAAACTGATCCTGTTCCGTGGCCGGGTCAACTCTGCCTGTGGTGGCGCCACCTCAGCCAGCGGCCCGTTCTACTGCCCGGCTGACCAGCAGGTGTACCTGGACCTGGATTTTTTCCGGGAAATGTCGCAACGCTTCCAGGCCGCCGGTGATTTCGCCCAGGCCTACGTGATCGCCCACGAAATCGGGCACCACGTACAAACGTTGCTGGGCATCTCGTCCAAGATCCAGGCAGCGCGCCAACAGGGTCGGCAGATGGAAGGCGACGGTGGCCTGCTGGTTCGCCAGGAACTGCAAGCCGATTGCTTTGCCGGCGTGTGGGCCAACCATGCGCAAAAACGCCTGAACTGGCTGGAACCCGGTGATATCGAAGAGGCCCTGAACGCAGCCAATGCCATCGGCGATGACCGCTTGCAGCAACAGGGCCAGGGGCGCGTGGTACCAGACTCGTTCACCCACGGCACCTCGGCCCAGCGCGTGCGCTGGTTCAAGACCGGCTTCGCCCAGGGCCAGATCACTCAATGCGATACCTTCGCGGCCAAGAGTCTCTAAATGATCAAACGATTGGGGTTGCTGCTGGGTGTGCTCGTGTCCTGTTGCACCTTCGCGGCTGAACAAGGCGTCAAGGTGGTCAGCCCCGATCGCTTTCATCTGGAGGCCGGCGACCTCAGCCTGGGCCTGAGCCAAAACTGGGGCCAGCCGCTGCCCAAGGTCACGCGCGCATTGATCATCGTGCATGGCCGTCTGCGCAATGCACAAACCTACCTGCAAAGCGGCATCGACGCCGCCGAGCATGCCGGGGTGGTCGGCAGTACGCTGGTGATCGCGCCGCAGTTTCTCAATCAAGCCGACGTGAAGCGCAATCACCTGGGCCACGAGGTAGTGCGTTGGAAGGGTAACGACTGGATGGCCGGCGAAGCGTCCACCGGCCCAGGGCAGATCAGCTCTTATGGCGCTCTGGACCAGATCATCAAGCACTTGGGCAACCGCAAACTGTTCCCGGCACTGAAAGAAATCGTGGTCGCCGGGCATTCCGGTGGCGGCCAAGTGGTGCAGCGCTTCGCCCTCACCGGCCACGACCACCCATTGCTCAATTCCGAGGGCATCCGCCTGCGGTATGTGGTGGCCAACCCGTCGTCCTATGCTTACTTCAGCCCGCAACGCCCGGTGACGTTCGACATTGCCAATTGCCCAGGCTTCAACGACTGGAAGTACGGCATGCAAAACCTGCCGAATTACGTGGGTGACCGAGGTGCCCAACAACTGGAACAAGACTACGTCTCACGCGACATCACTTACCTGTTGGGCCAGCAGGACACCGACCCCAACCACCCGGCATTGGATAAAAGCTGCGAAGCCGAAACCCAGGGTGCGTATCGACTGCTTCGTGGCCACAACTACTTTGACTACCTCAAGCAGCGGCATCCGCAGTTGGGCCACCGGCTGGTAGAAGTGCCGGGGGTGGGGCATGACGGGGATAAGATGTTTACCTCGCCAGAGGGAGAAAAGGTACTGTTCGCTCAGTAGCACCTGAAGGAACCCCATCAAAATGTGGGAGCTGGCTTGCCTGCGATGACGGACTGTCAGTTGATAAAGTGTCAGCTGACCCACCGCTATCGCAGGCAAGCCAGCTCCCACATTTGCTCTCTGTCGCCCGGCTTAGATCATTCGGCGCAACGCCGCACAATCCTCGGCGTGCCAATCCGCCAATTCCGGCCAAGGGTTCTCCGGCAAGTTCACCAACACCGTCTTGGTGCCCGCTGCCCGGCCACAATCCAGGTCAAAGCGATAATCCCCCACCATCACCATTTCGCGGGGTGCTACGTCCCAAGCCGCCGCCAGTTTCAGCAACCCACCGGGATCCGGCTTGTGCGGCGCATCATCGCGCCCCAGCACATCCTCAATGGCAAAGCAGTCCGCCAGGCCTATCGCCTCCAGGGTGATATGGGCCAGCTCCCGCGCATTGCGGGTCAGGATCCCCAAGCGATAACCGCGCCCGGCCAATTCGCGTACCAGTTCCACCGCGCCTTGCGCCGCCACCGAACCCAGGGCCAGCTCGCGCTCGTGCTCCAGCAACCAGGCGTGCTTGGCCGCTGCAACCGGCGCCGGCAAAGCCGCCAGGTGCGTGAGGATGTCGTCTTCGGGTGGAATGTCCAGCGCCACACGGATCGCGGCAAAATCATGCACCGCCACCGTGAGGGTGCCGTCCATGTCGAACACCCAGTGCCTAACGTCGCCGAGGCTCATGCCCAATCCTTGCGATGGCGGATCAAACCTTCCTGGGTCACCGACGCCACCAGTTGCCCGGCGCGGTTGTACACGCTGCCCCGGGAGAAACCCCGGGAGTTGCCAGCCCACGGGCTGTCCATGGCGTACAGCAACCAGTCATCGGCACGCAGGTCGGCGTGGAACCACAGCGCGTGATCGAGGCTGGCGACCTGCATGTCTTTCTGCCACACGGTCTTGCCATGGGGCAGCAACGAGGTGGTCAACAGGCCGAAGTCCGAGGCGTAGGCCAACAGGTATTTATGCAACGCCGGCGTGTCCGCCAAGGCACCGTCGGCACGAAACCACACGTACTTGACTGGGTCGGACGGCTGCGGGTTGAACGGGTCTTTTTCGGTGACCGGGCGCACTTCGATGGGCTTGGGGCACAGCAGCTTGTCGCGCATGTGCTCGGGGATCAGGTGCGCACGTTGCTGGGTCAGCTCCAGCTCCGACGGCAGGTTTTCCGGGCCCACTACCACCGGCATGGTGGTCTGGTGCTCGAAGCCTTGTTCGTCGTACTGGAACGAGGTCGTGCAGGTGAAGATCGGATTGCCCTTTTGAATCGCGGTGACACGACGCGTGCTGAAACTGCCACCGTCGCGCACGCGGTCCACCGAATACACCACCGGCAACGCGGCATCGCCAGGGCGCAGGAAATAACCGTGCAGGGAATGCACATGCCGCGCTTCTTCTACGGTCTGGCTGGCCGCCGACAGCGACTGGCCGAGCACTTGGCCGCCGAACAGTTGGCGAAAGCCCAGGTCCTGGCTGCGGCCGCGAAAGAGGTTTTCCTCGATCGGCTCCAGGGTCAGCAAGTCCACCAGATCTTCCAATACTTGGCTCATTGAAACTCTCCTCAAAGCAAAACGGTATCCACCTGTAGGAGCGAGCTTGCTCGCGAAGGTCGTTAACGATGACGCAGCGCTTCTGGTTTACCGCAGCGCTCTTGCGTTCTTCGCAAGCAAGCTCGCTCCTACGGGTTTCTGTTGAGCATGACCGCCTGCTTATCCGTGCAGCGTGTCCAACCATTGGGCGCGGGTGATGCGGTACAAAACATGCGGGCGCAGCGGGTCACCGGCTGCGACTTTCGGGTGTTCAAAATCTGCCTGCGGATCGTAATGCATACCGATGGCCTGCATGACTTTTTGTGAGGGCAGATTGGCTTCAGTGGTGAAGGCCAGGATTTCGTCCAGTTGCAAGCGGTCAAAACCACAGCGCAACGCCGTCCAGGCCGCCTCACTGGCATAACCCAGGCCCCAATGTTCGCGGGCCAGGCGCCAGCCGATCTCCACCGCTGGGGTAAAGCCGGCTTCGAAGCTGACATTCGCAAGGCCCGTCAGGCCGATAAATTCACCGGTGTCCTTGCGCTGCAAAGCCCAGAACCCAAAGCCATATTCAGCAAAATGCCCGCGAATCCGGCCGATCAACGCTGCGCTCTCCAAGTGGCTCAATTGAGCCGGGAAGTAACGCATTACCTGCGGGTCGGCGCACATGCGCGCAAAGTCCGGCAGGTCGCTGTCGCGCCATTGGCGCAGCACCAAGCGTGCACTTTCCAATTCCAGTATCGGCTCCATGGGTCCCCCCTGCCTTGCCATGTGCGTGAGTGTACAGCGCTGTTAAGATCCGTCGCAGGTTCCCGTCAGAAAATCCCATGCCCTTGCCATTGATCTACCACGAAGACTACAGCCCTGAGTTCCCGGCGGACCACCGGTTCCCCATGGACAAGTTTCGCCTGTTGCGTGACCACCTGGTGGACAGCGGCCTCACCGAAGACAGCCAATTGCTGCGCCCGCCGCTGTGCCCGGCAGACATTTTGGCCCTGGCCCATGAACCTGGGTATATCGAACGCTACATGAGCGGCGAACTGTCCCGCGAAGACCAACGCCGCCTCGGCCTGCCGTGGAGCGAAGCCCTGGCCCGGCGCACGGTGCGTGCGGTGGGCGGCTCGATCCTGGCCGCCGAACAGGCCCTAGAACATGGCCTGGCCTGCCATTTGGCGGGCGGCACCCACCATGCCCATTACGATTATCCGGCGGGTTTCTGCATTTTTAATGACCTGGCGGTGATCAGCCATTACCTGTTGGCCAACGGCCGGGTCAATCGCGTGCTGATCTTCGATTGCGACGTACACCAGGGTGACGGCACCGCACGCATCCTGCACGACACGCCGGACGCCATCACCGTGTCGCTGCACTGCGAAAAGAACTTCCCGGCACGCAAGGCCCAGAGCGACTGGGACATCCCGCTGCCCATGGGTATGGGCGATGCCGACTACCTCAAGGTGGTGGATGACGCGCTCAACTACCTGCTGCCGCTCTACCAGCCGGACCTGGTGCTGTACGACGCCGGCGTGGATGTGCACAAGGACGACGCCCTTGGTTACCTCAAGCTGACAGACAAAGGCGTCGCCGCCCGTGATGAAAGCGTGATGCGCCACTGCCTGGGCCGCGACATACCGGTGATGGGCGTGATCGGTGGCGGCTATAGCAAGGACCGCCCCGCCCTCGCCCGCCGCCACGGCATCCTGCACCACAGCGCGCAGCGGGTATGGACGTCATCAGGCTGTCATTGAGTTGTGGGCGTTACCCACAATGCCTGTGGAACGGCCTGTGGATAACTTGAGCGTAAGCGGCTACAAGCGTTTGACCGCATGGCCTGTAGGAAAGTGTACGTTTTTTGATCAGGCAGCGGCGTCGTGGTCGGGTAGAATGCTCGACCTATTCACATCACCGTAGCCCTGCCCATGCCTCAGACTTCTGCCCACCACGTCTCCATTATTGGCGGCGGCCCCGCCGGGCTGATGGCCGCCGAAGTCTTGAGCCAGGCTGGCGTGCGCGTGGACCTGTACGACGGCATGCCGTCGGTGGGGCGCAAGTTCCTGCTGGCAGGCGTGGGCGGCATGAACATCACCCACTCCGAGGCTTACCCGGCGTTCCTGTCGCGCTACGGCGAACGCGCGCCGCACATGGCGCCGCTGCTGCGCAGCTTTGGCGCCGAGGCGTTGTGCGAATGGATCCATGGCCTGGGTATCCAGACCTTTGTCGGCACCTCCGGCCGCGTATTTCCTACCGATATGAAAGCCGCGCCACTGCTGCGCGCCTGGCTCAAGCGTCTGCGGGAGCAAGGTGTGGTTATCCACACCCGTCATCGTTGGACGGGTTGGAATGACAAGGGCGATTTACTTATCCACAGCCCGGACGGCGAAAAAGTTGTCCACAGCGACGCCGTGCTGCTGGCCCTGGGCGGCGGCAGCTGGTCGCGATTGGGCTCCGACGGCGCATGGCTCAACCTGTTTGAAGGCAGAGGCCTGCCCTATGTGAGGCTGCAACCGAGCAACTGCGGGTTTGAAGTGTCGGCATGGAGCGAGTTGATGGTCAGCAAATTCGCTGGCGCGCCGTTGAAAAACGTCGCCATTGGCCTGGGGGATGACAAACCTCGGCTGGGCGAATGCGTGATCACTGCCACCGGTATCGAAGGCAGCTTGATTTACGCCTTATCGGCGCCGATTCGCGAAGCGATCAACCGCGACGGTGCGGCCACGGTGCATATCGATTTGCTGCCCAGCAAGCCGCTGGACAAGGTGCAGGCCGCATTGGCCAAGCCCCGTGGCTCGCGGTCGATGAGCAAGCATTTGCACAGTCAGCTGGGGTTGGATGGCGTGAAAGCGGCGTTGTTGCGCGAGCTGACGCCTGCTGAACACTTCACCGACCCGGCGCAATTGGCGGTGGATATCAAGGCGTTGCCGCTGACGTTGGTGAAAACGCGGCCGATGGATGAGGCGATCAGCACGGCGGGTGGTGTGCCGTTTGAAGCGCTGGATGAGCGGTTGATGCTCAAGCCGTTGCCTGGGGTGTTTTGTGCGGGGGAAATGCTCGATTGGGAAGCGCCGACCGGTGGGTATTTGCTGACCGGGTGTTTTGCCAGTGGCCGGGCGGCTGGGCTGGGGATGTTGGAATGGCTCCAACGCTGATCGTTCCCACGCCTGCGTGGGGATGCCGCCAGGGACGCTCTGCGTCCAGCTTTAGGTTCGTGACGCAGAGCGTCACAGGATGCGCTCCCACGCGGAGCGTGGGAACGATCAAATGCTCAAGCCATTGCCTGGGGTGTTTTGTGCGGGGGAAAGGCTCGATTGGGAAGCGCCGACCGGTGGGTATTTGCTGACCGGGTGTTTTGCCAGTGGCCGGGCGGCTGGGCTGGGGATGTTGGAATGGCTCCAACGCTGATCGTTCCCACGCTCTGCGTGGGGATGCCGCCAGGGACGCTCTGCGTCCCGCTTTAGGTTCGTGACGCAGAGCGTCACAGGATGCGTTCCCACGCGCGTGGGAACGATCAATCACTTCTTCTTACGCGGCCCAGTGTTAAAAACCGGCACCTTGCGCACCGGCTTGATCGAAGGCTCAGCCGGGGCTACTTCCCCACTGTCCACCCACTTGCCCAGGTTGCGCTTGCCGCCACCGCCGGACGCCTTCGGCTTCTTCGGCTTTTTCGGTTTCTTCACCACCTGCCCGCTGGCATCGGTGTCCGGCACGCGGTGCTCCGGCTCGAACTCCGGTTCCATTTTGCGGGTGAGGGTCTGGCGGGTCAGCATCTCGATGGCCGAGAGCATGTTCACCTCATCGGCACACACCAGGGAAATCGCCTCACCGGTGTTGCCCGCACGCCCGGTACGGCCGATACGGTGGATGTAGTCCTCGGCCACGATCGGCAGGTCGAAGTTGACCACCAGCGGCAGGTCTTCGATATCCAGGCCACGGGCCGCCACATCGGTGGCCACCAGGATTTGCACTTCGCTGGCCTTGAAGCGGTCCAGTGCGCGTTGGCGGGTGGCTTGGGGTTTGTCGCCATGAATACCGTCGGCGTTGATCCCCAGGCCCTGCAACTTGTCCACCAGCGCATCCACGCCGTTGCGGGTCTTGGCGAACACCAGCACTTGCTTCCAACGGCCCTTGCGCATCAGGTGCACAAACAGCTCCGGCTTGCGCTTCTTGTCCACCGGCACCACCCACTGCTTGACGGTGTTGGCGGCAACGTTGCGCGGGCTGACTTCGATGCTCAGCGGGTCGTTGAGCATCTGCCCGGCCAGCAGGCGAATGTCATCGGAGAAGGTCGCGGAGAACAACAGGGTCTGGCGCTTTTTCGGCAGCATGCGATAAATGTTGGCAAGCTCTTCGGAGAAGCCCAGGTCGAGCATGCGGTCGGCTTCATCCAGCACCAGGGTTTGCAGCTGGTTGAGCTTCAGCGCGTTCTGGCGGAACAGGTCGATCAGGCGGCCAGGGGTGGCGACCAGAATGTCGACGCCTTTGCGCAGCTTCATCATCTGCGGGTTGATGCTCACGCCGCCGTACACCGCGTAAGTGGTCAGCGGCAGGTGTTGGGCGTACTCGGCAACGCTGGCATGAACCTGCTCGGCCAGTTCACGGGTGGGGCACAGGATCAGCGCACGCGCCGAGTTGGCGGCGACTTTCGGCCCTTCCATGGTCAGCAGTTGCAGCAGCGGCAAGGCGAAACCTGCGGTCTTGCCGGTGCCGGTCTGGGCCGCGGCCATCAGGTCGCGACCGGCCAGCACTGCCGGAATGGCTTGCGCCTGCACCGGCGTCGGGGTCTGGTAGCCAAGCGTCTCAAGGGCGCGCAGCAAGGGTTCGATCAGGCCAAGGGTGGCGAAAGTCATGTAGTTACCGTAGGAAAAATTCAGCGCAAGGGCGTAATGCGCGGCAGTTTACCTTATTTCGGGTTTGGGCTTGCGCCATTGGGGCAGGCTGATCAGCAACACCGCGCTTATGATCACCAGCATTGCCAGGGCTTCTTCCAGGCCGATGCTCTCACCCACGAACACAATCCCCAGCAACACGGCGACGGCCGGGTTCACATAGGCGTAGCTGGTCGCCGCCGCCGGGCGTACGTGCTTGAGCAGGTACATATAAGCGTTGAAGGCGATGATCGAGCCGAACACCGTGAGGTACGCCAGGGCCAGCCAGCCTTCCAGCGGCGGCATGGCCTGCAGGTGCTCGCCGGACAGCGCGCTGACGATCAGCAGCGCCACACCGGCCACGAGCATTTCCGCGGCGCTGGCCATGGCGCCTTGGGGCAGCGGCAAGTGGCGGCTCCACACCGAGCCGAAGGCCCAGGACGCCGCCGCCATCAACAGCAACACCGCGCCCAGTGGGCTCGACTGCAAGGTACTGCCCATGTTGAGCATGGCGATGCCGATGATCCCCAGCAGCACGCCTGCCCATTCCAACCGCGTATTACGCGCGCCCCAGAAAAACCCACACAGCAAGGTAAACAGCGGCACCGTCGCCACCGCCAGCGCCGCCACGCCGGACGACACGCCCATATGTTCCGCCACGCTGACGCCACCATTGCCCACGGTGAGCAACAAAATGCCGATCATCCCGGCCGCCTTCCACTGCGGCCAGGTCGGCGCCGGCACCCCGCGCCACCTGAGGAAGCCATACATCAATACCCCCGCCGTGCAAAACCGAATCCCCGCCAGCAACAGCGGCGGCCAGTACTCCACGCCGATACGAATCACCAGATAGGTGGAACCCCAGATCACATACAACGCAAAAAAGGCGGCGATCAACGGTAAGGGAAAGCGACGTGGGCCAGGCATTGGGCGGCTCTATGGCAGGAAATGGGAGACATATTCTAGAAACGAAGGTGGATAAACTTAAGTTACAAAACCTGTTTAAAACGCCAATACACTTCTCAAAGCATGGTTATCAAGGCTATAAACCGTGCTTTCGAAAGCCACGCGCAACCGGAGCCTTATCATGGACAAATACGACCGCATGCTCCTTAGCGCCCTGCTTGAAGATGGCCGTGCTTCCTACGCGCAACTGGCGCGCACCGTGAACCTTTCCGCACCCGCCGTGGCCGAACGCGTGGCCAAGCTTGAGGCCAGCGGCGTGATCACCGGCTACCAGGCCAAGGTGGATTTATCCAAAGTGGGCTTGCCGATTCAATGCGTGATTGAGTTGCGGCTGACCAACCATGGCAGCCAAAAGGTGTACGACGCCCTGGCGGAGATACCCGAACTGACCGAATGCCACCGCGTCACCGGCGACCCCTGCGTGATCATGCAAGCGGCGGTGGGCTCGATGCCCGAGTTGGAGAGCCTGATTAACCGCGTAGCGAAGTTTGGCTTCAGCAAGACCTCGATTATTTTGTCCAGCGCGATAGAGCGGCGGGTGCCGTTGGGGCAATTGGAAGCCAATGGGAAAAATGCTGGCTGAGCGATCGTTCCCACAGGGATCGCGTACTGCCCGAGCGACGCGGTCAACTGTGGGAGCTGGCTTGCCTGCGATGGCGTCAGTGGCCTCACCGAAGAGTCGAACGCTGGACGATCAAATCGACTATCTGCTCGATGGTCGTGATGTGATCCCAATCCTCCTGCGTCGCTTGCAGCTTGAACTGCCACTTGATCTGCATGACAAAGCAGGTCACGTCGTCATCAATGATGTCGAAGTCATGGATGAAATCGGTGTGCTCCGTCACTTCGCTTCGGTCGATAAAACCGATGATATCCACGAACAGCTGGATCACTTTTTCGCTGATGTCGGCTCTGGCCAGGCTACCTTCCATTTCTCGCCTCATAGGCACACTTACCAATACTGACCAGGTCAAAGACTGCAAGCCCGGCAGCGACGAAGGGCATGCCTCGCCCGATGATGCCAAATACCCGCACCGTGCCAAACGTTGCCTTTGCCATTCTGTCCATGGTGGGTTGCCTGATCAACGTACGAGGGAAAAAGCGCATTCCGATCAGGCTAGCCAGGTTCGTGGTTTTGCTGGAGCCGACGTGAACCCAAGCACCCACCGCAATTTTGCTTATGGGTATGCCCGCCGCGTCAGTGATCACTGTGGCTGCCGTGAGGCCGTAGTGTTGCTGTGTACATTTCCAGAGTTCATCAAACGTCGTATCGGGCGCAACGGGGTCAGCGTGAATCGGCTTGAGTAACTGGTAATGAGGGCCATGACTCCAACCTGGCAAACTCGGCAACACCATGACTGCCGGGCAGCTTGTCATCGTGTTGCCCACATGAAACGCCATGCTTGAACTGGAACCCAGATCAATGCCATTTGATTCAAGTTCCAACTTGCTTCGCATGATCGCTGTATGAAGGTCGCTTTCCTGCATGTTCTTTGTCCCTGTGCGTGAATGACACACAGAATGGTAGGTCGCAGTAAAACGTGATGGATGAGTAAAGAAGAAAACCAGAAAGGTCCTAACTCATAGCCGGATTTGACCTACCGACCATTCAGCGCTCAGGTGCCTTGTTTGCGTCGGATTCGGTAGCCAGTCTCGCCCTGTCATCGAATGCTTGGTGACCGGACGTGCAAGTCCGACGCCCAGGCCCACGCATCGGACGGAGTGATGAGATGCGTTGGGTGGAGATGGCGAAGGGGATGGTGGGCCAGGCGTTGGAGTGCCCACAGCCTCGATAAACGACGCATAACCCAAGTGTGAGCCGGGCTTGCCCGCGATAGCGGAGGGTCAGGCAACAAATGGCTGGCTGATACGCCGCTATCGCAGGCAAGCCAGCGCCCACATGGGAACTCCAGTGTTCTTGAGGCAGTAGCCGGATCAGAACCCGCGCTGTTTGCTGATCGTTCCCACGCTCTGCGTGGGAATGCCGCCCTGGGCGCTCTGCGTCCGCTCTTAAAGTCGTGACGCGGAGCGTCTCCAGATGCATGCCCACGCGGAGCGTGGGGACGATCAAACGACGCATAACCCCTGTGGGAGCCGGGCTTGCCCGCGATAGCGGAGGGTCAGGCAATAAATGGCTGGCTGATACACCGCGATCGCAGGCAAGCCAGCGCCCACATGGGAACTCCAGTGTTCTTGAGGCAGTAGCCGGATCAGAACCCGCGCTGTTTGCTGATCGTTCCCACGCTCTGCGTGGGAATGCCGCCCTGGGCGCTCTGCGTCCGCTCTTAAAGTCGTGACGCGGAGCGTCACCAGATGCATGCCCACGCGGAGCGTGGGGACGATCAAACGACGCATAACCCCTGTGGGAGCCGGGCTTGCCCGCGATAGCGGAGGGTCAAGCAATAAATGGCTGGCTGATACGCCGCTATCGCAGGCAAGCCAGCGCCCACATGGGAACTCCAGTGTTCTTGAGGCAGTAGCCGGATCAGAACCCGCGCTGTTTGCTGATCGTTCCCACGCTCTGCGTGGGAATGCCGCCCTGGGCGCTCTGCGTCCACTCTTAAAGTCGTGACGCGGAGCGTCACCAGATGCATGCCCACGCGGAGCGTGGGGACGATCAGCGCCAGGCCTTAAAACCCGCGATGTTTCTTCAGGTGCTCATTGATCTTCGCGGCCGGCACTTTCTGCAAGGTGCACAGCAAGTCATGGGACAGCTCCCGCAAGCCATGAGTCTGGCGCAGTTCCTGGGCCAGGTGCGCTGTGAGGTTGGCGGCCATTTCCGCATCCGCCAGCGCCCGGTGAGCCTGGCCGGTGTGGGGCAGTTTGGCGTAGGTGTTGAGGGTGCCGAGCTTGTGGTTGGGCGCCGCCGGCATCAGGCGGCGGGCCAGCAGCAGGGAGCAGGCGAATTTCTGCAGGCGGGTGCGGCGGATCAGGCCCAGTTCAAAGTCCCAGAACTTCTGGTCGAACGCGGCGTTGTGCGCCATCAAGGGCGTGGTGCCGACGAACTCATTGACTTCGTTCATCACCCGTTCAGCCGGTGGCGCGCTGCGCAGCATGGCGTTGCTGATGCCGGTGAGCTGTTCGATAAACGCCGGTACGCGCACACCGGCGTTCATCAGGCTCTGGTAGCGGTCCACGATCTGCCCACGCTCGAGGATGACCACGCCAATCTCCGTGGCCCGGCAGTGGCTGCTGGGGGTGATGCCAGTGGTTTCAAAGTCGATGACCGCTATACGTTCCAAACCTGTTCCAACTCCGTTCTACGATCTATTTGAGCAACAACGCGCCTTCGATCGGCACGTAGTGGCTGGCGGCGCGTATCAATGAGTTGGCCGTCAGCCCCGGCACGCCGTAGGCCACGGCCCGCACGCCATGCTTGTGGATGATGCGTTCGAGCAACATGTCGAAATCACCGTCACCAGAGGCCAATACGACTTCGTCGACATGGTCGGCGGCGTCCATGATGTCCAGCGTGATGCCCACGTCCCAGTCGCCCTTGGCGGAGCCGTCGCTGCGCTGGATATACGGCTTGAGTTTTACCGTGAAGCCCAGGTTGCGCAGGATCTGCTGGAACTGCTGCTGCTTGCTGTCGCCGCGGTCGATGGCATAGGCGTACGCCTCGACAATCTGCCCGCGCGCGCTGATGTCAGCCCACAGGGCGGCGTAGTTGAAGTGGCAACCATAGGCCTGGCGCACGGTGTAGTAGAGGTTTTGCACATCGGCGAACACTGCAATTTTTTTCACCGCACTTCCTCATGGACAGCCAGGCGCCAGCGCCCGGAAAGGGCGCCAGTATGCCAGCCAAGGGAGCGTTTCCGGGAAAAAATCAGACCGGAGCGCCGCAGCGCCCCGGGCCTGATGTGTCAGACGAAGGAATCGTCGTCGCCAAAGGAAGAGGAATCGTCGGAATAATCGCTGTCGGCGAAGCTATCGGCGTTATTGCTGCCCCAGCTGTCATTGCCGGCAAACGTCTGGTCATCGTTGCCCCAGTTACCTGAATCACTGGCCGGTGCCGGTTGTTCGATGATCTCCTCCACCACCTGCGGTTGCTGGTTGTGATGGAACAGGCTGCTGATCCCTTCGGCCAGCAACACCCCACCGGCCACGCCGGCGGCGGTCTTCATGGCACCACCGAGGAAGCCACTGCCGGCTGGCGCGGCTGCCGGTGCTTGCGCCGGCTGATAGTTCTGCTGGGGCGCTGGCTGGTTGAACGATGGCCGCGCCGGTTCACGCCAGCCGCCACCTGAGTTGCTCGGCGCAGGTTGTGGCTCACGGGAACCGCCGCCAAAGATGCTCGACAGGAACCCACCACCGCTGGCCGGCGCAGGTTGCGTGGCTTTGGCCCGTTGCAGCTCGTCCTGCAATTGCTGAATCTGCTGGGCCTGTTGCTTGTTCTGCGCGTCAAGACTCTGCAGCGCATGTTCCTGTACCAGAATCGACTGGGTCATGTAGTAGCCGACGGCAGGTTGGCGAGCCATATGCTCCTTGATCCGCGCTTCGGCCTGGGCGTCGCGGGGGGCTGAGTCCGTTTCGGCTTGCTGCAACCGTGAAAACAGTCCATCGATCAGGGTTTGCTCTTCGCTGTTCATGGCGACCTCGTTAGATTGCCGATAAAAAATTCCGGTCCCGCCTGTGATCAGGCTGGGGGCTTTCCAGTTATGGGGATGTTACGAGTTGTTTCAATGGTCTTTACTCAAGGTTTACGTTTGCGCCCCTTGGACCCTGATCGGTTAAAGTGTGGCCCTCTGCTTCCAGGCCTGTGATGACCCTGATGAATCCGTTAGACGTTTTGCGCGACTCCTTCCGCTTTACCCAGCGCAACCTGGGCGCCATCGTCCAGCTGTGCCTGCCATTGGTGATCCTCGAAGCCTTGCTGCAACAGGTGCTGGACCACACGCTGGGCCCGGATGCGTTTCCCGGCTACAGCGTGGTCGTAGGTTTGTTGGTGTACCCGCTGTACACCGGCGCCCTGATCCTGTTTCTCGACGCCCGCACCCGGGGCGAGTCGCCGCGCACCAAGGACGTGTGGGCCATGGCCTTGAGCCTGTGGCCGCGTTTTGCCCTGCTGACAGCCATGAGCACCTTGCTGATTCTGTTGGGGCTGTCGCTGTATTTCCTGCCGGGCTTGTGGCTGATGGTGGTGCTGGCGTTTGCCGAATACCTGCTGGTGCTGCGCGGAATGCCGGCCCTGGAGGCGATGAAGGAAAGCTTTCGCCTGACCCGCGGGCATTTCTGGCGCATCCTGGTGTGCCTGCTGTGTGTGATGACGCCGTTGTGGCTGCTCAAGGGCGCCAGCGTGGCGGCGTACCCTGAGCCCGCGCCGTTGCTGGGGTTGCTGATGGACAGCGCCCACAGCTTCCTGCAACTGTTCACCAGCGTGGTGCTGTTCCGTTTATTCATGCTGATCGGTGGCGACGCCGACGTGCGGTGATATGCTCCGTGGCTCTTCTGACACGCATATAAGCCGAGCCGATGACCCGTTTATTGCGCATAACCCTGTTGAGCCTGTTGATCATCGCCGGCCTGCTGGCCGCGCTGATCTACAGCCTGACCTGGCGCCCCGCCGACAAAGAGACCCTGCCCGTCAGCTGCGTGGCACCCCGCGCCCCGACGCTGTTGCCGGGGCAGGCGCTCAAGGTCATGACCTGGAATGTGCAATACCTGGCCGGCAAGAACTACGTGTTCTGGTACGACACCCCGGACGGCAGCGGCCCGGACGATCGCCCCACCGTCGAAGACATGGCCTTTAGCCTCGACGAAGTGGCGCGGGTGATTCGCGACGAACAACCCGACATCCTGCTGTTGCAGGAAGTCGACGAAGGCGCCAAACCGTCCCACTATCAGGACCAGCTTGCGCTGTTGCAGGAGCGTCTGGTCGACCTCTACCCGTGCAGCGCCCAGGCCTTCGACTGGAAAGCCGACTTTGTGCCCAGCCTGCATATCTTCGGCAGCGTCGGGCGCAAGCTCGCTACGCTCAGCCGCTACCAGATCGAACACGCCGAACGCCTGCAATTGCCAACCGCCGACGCCAACTTCGTCAGCCGTCAGTTCCAACCCAAGCCGGCCCTGCTGCTGACGTATCTGCCCTTGAGCGACGGAGGCCAACTGGCGGTGCTCAACACCCGCCTGGACGCCGGTGCGCCAGGGCGCAGTGCCCTGCGGGAGCAAGTGACGAGTACGGTAAGACTGCTGGATAAACTCGAAGGTCGCGGCACACCCTGGTTGATTGGCGGGGATTTCAACCTGCTGCCACTGGGCCAGTTCCTGCGCCTGGACGCAGAAAAGCGTGGCCAGTATTCGCCGGACAGTGAGTTGCATCTGCTGTGGGACAAGTACCCGATGATCCCCAGCAACAGCCAATCCAGTGGCATCGACCGCGAGAAATGGCTGACGCACTTCCCCAACGACCCAGGCCTTGATGGCCCGGATCGCACGCTGGATTACCTGTTCTACAGCTCGCGCGTCAAACGCGTGGAAGCCAAGGTGCGCCAGGAAGATACGTTGCGTATTTCCAATCACCTGCCGGTGATCGCCCGATTCCTGTTGCCTGCCGCGCAATAACCCCTAGGGTTTCAGGAGCGGCTTAAGCCACTCAAGGCTGGCAACCGTGGTGCCGGATGGGCGGTATTCACAGCCGATCCATCCTCGGTAGCCACGCTGCTGCAGCGCCGCGAACAAGCCAGCGAAGTCCATGGTCCCGGTGCCCGGCTCATGACGCCCCGGGTTGTCGGCGATTTGTACATGGACGGTCCTCTCGTAAAACTGCGCCAGCACCCCGGCTGGGTCGCAGGTCAACAACTGGGCATGGTAAAGGTCCAGAATCAGCCCGACACTCGTAAAGGTTTCCAGCACCTGCTGGGCCTTGCTGAAGTCAGACAGGTAATAGCCAGGCATCGCCTGCGGGCTGATGACTTCTATCAACGTTCGCAAACCCTGATCTTCAAGGTACTTGATCGCGTATTCCAGGTTATTGGTGTAGGCAAGCGCGCTCTCATCCTGAGGCGTGGTCACGCCCGACATGATGTGCACATCCGAGCAGTTCAGCGCCTTCGCATAGCGGGCCGCCTCGCGCAGCCCCTCGCGAAATTCCTGTTCCTTGCCCTGCAAGGCAGCGATGCCTTTGGTCACGCCCGCTGGCGCTGCGAACTGAATCAACGGCAGGTTGTATTGGGCCAGATGGTCAGCGAGCAGGCTGGCGTCGAATTCATAGGGTGACGGGAACTCCACTGCCCTGAAACCGGCAGCGGCGGCGGCTTCGATGCGTTGCAGAAAAGGCAACTCGTTGAATTGGAAACCGAGGTGAGCATTGAACTTGAGCATTGGGTACATATCCATCCTGGGAAAAAACGAAATCATCAGCCTTGGGTGTCGTTGGCGGCCGAATCCCTGATTCCAAGCCTTCAGGTAATGAGCCCAGCCTGCGTAAAGACTGGGAATGACTTGAACACTCAGGGCTTTCTGGGCTTGATCCTGGCCGTCGCTTCGGCCACCAACGGGTCATCCGGCCAATAATGCTTGGGGTATCGCCCCTTGAGATCCTTCTTCACCTCGGCATAGGTACTGCGCCAGAAGTTCGCCAGGTCCTGCGTGACCTGCACCGGCCGGCGCGCCGGGGACAGCAAGTGCAACTTCACGGCCAGGCGCCCGCCGGCAATGCGCGGGGTGTCTGCCAGCCCGAACAATTCCTGCAAGCGCACCGCCAGGATCGGCGGCTGCTCGCTGTAGTCCAGGCGTACCGATGACCCCGACGGCACTTTCACATGCTGCGGCGCCAGCTCTTCCAGGCGTTGGGGCAAAGGCCAGGGCAGCAGGTTGTGCAGGTAGCTAGAGATATCCAGATTGGCGAAATGGCTGAGGCGCGAGACCTTGCCCAGGTAAGGCATCAGCCAGTGTTCGAGGCTGGCGAGCAGGGCCTTGTCGCTGAGGTCGGGCCACTCGCTGGTGTTGCCCGTACCTTGAACAGGCTTGGCGCGAGGTCGCATTCAGCATCAGTCTTCAAAACGGTCGCGGCCATCAATGAAATAGGCGCCAAGGGACGTCGTACTCCCCTGGCACTCAAGGTTACTCTGCGATCAGTCCCCGCGTTCTCCACCGAGCACGAACGAAGTTCTCAAAAACATAGTCAGCCTGCAGCGAGAGATTGTCGGCATGGTCGCACACGATGATCTGTGGCATTACACCAGTTTTGTTGAAGGTGACATCGCAGAACTTTGCAAGATTGGTGAACATCTTGGACACGGCACTGATGTCCTCATCTACGGTCTTGGTCGTCTTCCTATCCCCACGTAAGTCAGCCGCCTCGAAGGATGCAGCATCATCTATTGATGGGAAGTAAACTTGGGTCGGCTGATCCAGAAACAAGATCGGTGGCACCTTGCACTTTTCATGCGCAGCGAACTGATAGTGCAGCGCCATGAATAGGGTCAAATGGGAGTACAACCAGTTGGCACCGCTGCCCATGCTTCGCAGGAACACATTTTTAACACGCCCTCCTTCGATAGGTCTTTCGTGCCAGAGATCAAAGGTGTCAAGATCGAACTTCAACGAACCGCTCTTGTAGGTGTCTTCAAAATCGAAGTCTTTCGCGAGGGCTTTCATTGTCTTGTTGATGTCGTTCTGCAGTGCCCACAGCTTTGACTCAACGTCAAATTGAGCCATCTGCTCATCCAGCTTATCGACCTCCTTCTGCCAGTAATCGACCACTCCGCTAATTTCAGATGGCGGGTTCGCGATGCGCTTCTCGACCGCCAGCTCAAGCTTGAGCTTGGCCTTCTGGGCACCGCCATCGACCGACTTGGACTTCTCCAGCCTATCAGCTTCATCGTCCAAGGGCTTGAGTGCTCTCTCAACAACTGCGAGTTCAGCACGGAGCTTTTTTAGTTCACCGTCGATTGTGCGACGCTCCTCACCAAAACCCTCTCGCGCGTATGTGGACACTTTTAGCTCGCCATTCAACCAATGGATAGCTGCCGACAACTTGCTGGCCTCATCCTCGGCTACATCAGACTGCGATGCACAAACGGGGCAGACTGCATGCTCAAGATTGACGGTCTTAGGGATCGGCAAAGCAGTTACTGACTCTGCGAAACCCGAAGCTTGCTCTGCTGACACCTTCAGCAGATAGCGAGTATTGAGCGCTTTCTGGATGCTGGCCATCAGTTCGGCCTTCTGCTCACGCAGTTCCGTCCTTCTGGTTTCGAATGTGCTCGATTGACCATCGACTCTGACCGAGATACCCGTGAAACGCTCCAACGCAGGCTTGGGCTGTTGCCAAATTTCCTCTGGAGTGAGCTCGGTCAGTGGCTGGCCGGCGAGCGCTTCGTACTCCTGAAGCAAATTGGAGAATTCAGTCAGGTACTCGTCTTTGACCTTGTCCTGCTTGGGTATTTGAGCCTTAGCGCGCTTGAGTTCGTAAAGCGCGTCGGTGCGAAGCTTGGCGAGGTCGAAGTAGTCTTCACCCACGATGTTCATGAAAATCTTGAACTGGTCAATCGCCTGGTCGCGCTTACGCTTTTCTTCAAATCTGTAGAAGATCGCATGCCGGTTGGCCACGAGGTTTTGATGCTGCAACATGAAGGAAGCAAAGCTGCGTACCGACGGCGTTGCGCTCCACTTTCCGGTCATCTCTTTATGCAGCGGGTCCGTATCGATGTTCTCCAGCGTGACCCCGAAGTAGCGCCCTAGGCTCTTGATGAACTCGCTCTTGTACTGGAAGAAATTCGGGCAGAAGAACGTGGTCACGTCCTCAATGAGTTCAAGCACGTTGTCCACTGCTGGCCCGCTGATCTCGCGCAGGAAACAGCGGCGACCGGATGCCTCGCGCCCCATGACGACCGTGATGGTAGGAAACCGCAACACGGTGAAGAAAAGCTTGGCACGATCGGTGATGATGCCCTCGGGAATCGTGTCTTCCGAGCTTCCCAAGCAATAATCAAAGATGTCGAGGATCGCGCTCTTACCCTTGGAGGATCTCCCGGTCACGATGTTGAGACCGGGCTTGAAGGGAACATGGTGGACGCCGTCCTCTTTATCCACAACACCGATGTATTCTACAAAACACTTCATAGCGATTTGAGCCCCAACATCCTGTAAATAGAAACAACGGTTTCACCAGAAAGCACCATTGCGAGCTTCTGGCCGTACTTCAGCAACGCTTTGTCAGCGTTCGCCGACCGGGGTTTTTGGAGCGTCCTTACAAACAGCTCGGACGTGACTTCCAGACTTTTTTCAGCAGCAAGAATCAGCAACGCGGCATTGGTGATCGGCTTGAATTCCTCTACGCGCAATGCCAGCCCGATGAGTCTCTCCATGTCAGCAGCCATCGTCCGGACTGAACTATCCTTTCGAGCTCTGTGCAGGAAAGCGTGCATCGGCTTGTACGTTACCAACGGAAGAATGAGGTAGCTAAGAAGGACATCTTTCTCGATTGGCTCCCAGTGCTGATAGAAGTTCTGGATGACAGGCGCAAGGGCGAAGGGCGTTCTGTGCAAGGTATACAGATGATCAGAGGCTTGTGTATTCATCACCATAACCTCCAGTGAAACACGTCATCTTCATCCTCAGGCTGCTCTCCAGCCAGCATGTGGTAGATGCCATTGCGGAACTCGATCATCGTGTGCTCCAAGCCACAGAAAGGCTCAGCGGGCAGACCATTTCGATCCAGGAAAAACATCATGGACTGAGTGTCCAGTTGGGTCTGGCACGTAATTCCCGAGCAGCCAAGCATCGCGCGCTCGCGCCCGAACTGATGCTGGGCCAGATGGTTGCTTAGATAGGTGTTCAACATATGCTTAAAAAGCACCCCGTCCTTGTAGAGATCGGAAATCGTAGTCTGAGCAACCAGCCTGTGAAGGGCTGCTCGTTTCAGGTGCTGCCCCCCCCCTATCTCCACGATCTTCTGGGCAAACGGCATGGGCCGAATTTCTTCGACGTCGACGCTTTTCTTGAGCGTTGCCATATCGACTGGCGGGAAAGTCATTGGGTGTTTCATGTACCGATGCGTGAGCTCTGACAATTTGTCAGTAAATGCTTGATGGGTGATCTTCCACCCCTCAATAACAAGCTCAGGACTGTATATAAAGCCCAGCAGTTCGTAGATGAACTGCTGACACTTTGAAGGCCGGATGGGCTTGAGATGGCGAGTCTCGTACGTTCTAAGGCGTTGCTCTAACGACTCAGTGCCTGTCGTGATGCGCATCCTCTCCAGCACTTCCATCAATGCGTCACGACGCTCGGGGGCCATCACGTGCTGTTGAAGCGATTGAGATTTCGAAAATTTGGGGACGGCATCTCCGACATCAGGCTCGACCTCTGCCTGCTCGTCGGCAACCGTTAGGGCTGGCCCAGTAATCTTCTCCATGATCGAGAGCCGCTGCGCAGCATTGGCCGTGTTCCACCCGTTAAGGAGGGTTTGCGATCCGAACTCTTGGGTCGTCAGCAGCACAAGGCTCTTGAAGGAGGTGCGATCAAATTTCTCATGAAGCCAGTTCTTCACGGTGTTCCAGAAGTTGGCGTGGCTATCTGTGAGGCTGTCGGAGTAAAGCTTGACCTCAGTCTGGACTTTTCCAGGAACCGTGACGTCACCCATGACTTCAAGCCATAAGCACTCATTGGGATCCAGATCATGACAATACTCCACAGCGACGAGCATTTGAAACTGAAGCGCCTTGAACAAGAGTGTCGCGTCGAACGGCAAGCGAGCGTCGCCGGATTGCGTCGTATCCATACACATTCCAATGTTGGGCATATTTCCCTGACCAGCGACTCGCTTAGCAAACCGAGTACATGCATCGCCAAGGATACGCGTCAGTAAATCAAGGTCTGGCAGTTTCGCAGCGTGAGCGTAGGGTAGGGTAGATAGCCGTCATTCCAATACTGTATACAAAAACAGTTATTAGTCGATCTTCAGACATATGCTACCAGCACTCACTCACTGCAGTCGCGAAAAGCCATCATTCTTTCCTGACTACCGAAAGACCTGCTTTATCCGATGCAGCGGCATCAGAAGTCAGCACCACCAACCAATTCAATGGGTGACTCAGCTCAGCCTTCTCTGCGGCCACAGCTCGGGAAGCTTCAACGGATGATGGAGGGCTTCGACATTGAGATGGCCTTCCGCTATTTTGGCAGAAACAAGGCTGATCGAATCATGCAATCGGCCAAAACTCAACAGGGAACTTGGGCTTTTAGATGAGAATCTGTTACATATGGACTGAGAGTTTCAAAAACCTTAGACACTTCGGAATCAATATACGCAATGATCTCCGATTTTCTTACGATCCCGAAACCCAGTTACTCAGCAGAGAAAAACAAGCTGGCCTACCCCCGGAAATTCTAGGCGATCAAATACTAGACGCGACCGCTATACTCGGCATCAACGGCGCTGGCAAGACCAACGTATTAGAACTTATCTGTCTTGCACTAAAGGGAAACGAGAAGCTTCAACAACCAACACTAATAGTCTATGAATTTCATGATGTTTTTTTCTATGCAAACAACACGCACCAGAAAATACAAGCAGGATTTCCAATCCAGAAAAGAACTGACCTTAAAGACCTTAAAGACCTTAATGTAATTTATTTTTCCAATGTTTTTGATCAAAGTCAATTGAATCTGGGGAAATACATTCTGGACATATCAACCAACTTCAGACACAGCAATCGAAATCCAAAATTTGGAAACGATCCAGACTTTGACATCATCAACCAATTGAAATTCATACAATCGGAAAAATTCAGAGCAATTAAAATCGCCCCACCAAAACACATTGAGATAAAAATTGAACGATACACGCGCCCATCAAACACTGATAAAATCAGCAAGCATAGCGACCTATTCCGCAGAATCCTTGAACAACAACAAACTCTACGACAGCAAGCGCACGCTGATGATGGACAACTCGCAACAGTAGCTATCCAAGGCCAATTTCTACACCAAATCCTTTCAATCCACAAAAGTAATGATGCACTAGTCAAAAGCGTTGAAAAAACATTATGCAGCTCCGAGAGCGACGAAATTAACTTCAGGCCCGCTCTAATGGAAGTTAAAAACAACTTCACCGAGAACAATATTCAAAATATATGGGGTCAAGAATTTAACATACCGCAACTCATCGACATCATATTAGATCTCGACCACCACTTTAACCTTATGAACATCCGCCTGGATGACTCTCTAAAAAGTAGCCGTTACACATTCACCTTAGATTTTTACGACCATCTTAATCTCCCATACCTTGAAATCTCCATGATCATTTGGATGATCCGCTCAGGTTCGATAAACTGGACAGGCATCAGCTCCGGCCAAAGAGCCTACTTAAATATGTTCAGCTCTATCTGGAGTACGCTAGGTGGGGCACGCACAACTAAAAGCAAAAGCATCGGCACATTACTTTGCATTGATGAAGCAGATCTTTACTTGCATCCAAAATGGCAAGTCGAGTTCATGGAGCGGTTGATTACTTGCCTGCCTAAGCTCTCAGAACAGAAAACCCAGATAGTGCTAACCACGCACTCTCCTATTTTGGTAAGTGATTTACCAAGTCAGTGCCTGACGACGTTGCCCGCACAAATACCCACTGACGCCTCCAACCCTCTTGTCAATGACATTAAGACTTTCGGGGCAAATTTATTTGACATTTACGAATCCACCTTTGGTTTAAAAGGCCAGCGAACCGGAAACATATCATCTAAATACATATCAAAAATACTAAGAATACTCGATGCCGACCAAATCCCCCCCGAAGAAATGGCGACACTTCTAGAAGCTTCCTCAATTATTGATGACCAGCTGATTAAATCTCACATCATCAAAAGAATAAAAAGCAAATGATCAGTATTTTAAAACACCTAGAACTCTTGACTGATGACGTGTACCAACTACTCACCGAGACAGCGGAAGAGCTATGGAGCGACCTAAACCCCAAAAAAATAAACGGTAGGTACTCTACTCACGCTTTAATATCCAGAGTCCAAGACCTACGACCTGAGCTCCAAAACGCTAGACATGTAGCCTTGGTTGGAGCAGCAGTTGCAAATCGTCAACTTGCGTACCTTGACTACATCTCTAATGAAGCAGTCTTAAAAAACATCATTACTGCCGTACCACAAGAGCTTGACGACGTCATCACCAAGGCAAATTCCATCATCAAACCTGCCGACTTTTATACTATAACCAATGATAAAATTCATCCATTATCATTCGGAAATCGGCTTCTCAGCCACGCGTTTAGATACGCAAACTACCGAAGCAGCGATAACTGTATTAAACGATACAGAAAGCTTGGCTTTGACGGGGCCACTTGCCCATACTGCAATGAGACAACGATGAGGATCGTCCCCTACCCAGATGAGAACAAAATCGACCAGAAAATGTTATTCGATATTGACCATTTTTATTCGAAAAAGCGATACCCCTATCTAGCGCTGTCTTTTTACAACCACATTCCCTCATGTAAATCATGCAATCAGGCGTTCAAAGGTGATACAGAGTTCACTTTCAGCACTCACATACACCCCTATCATCGCTGCTTCGATTCGCTTTACAACTTTCAACTTAACCATGGAGTTCTAATCAACGAACCACCCTACTTAGTAGGGATTCGAAAAAAGCTTGAATTTGATGATAAGCTACTCACCGACCTGAAAATTGAGGACCGATATAGGGGCAACCTTGAACCAGCACGAATCAGCGACTTGGTATCAATTCTATCAAAGTACTCACACATTCTCAGAGATGGCGCTGAGAACGAAGATGACCGCGCCAGACTCAAAGAGCGGCTTGAAGACTTTGGCATCATCTATTATCAAAACCGAATATTAAAACGCGGCTATAGCAAATTGCTAAGGGACACCATTTCTATGTTCGACCCCGACAACACAATAGGCTTAATCTAGAACAGAAGCTCTTTTAAAAAGGGCTTTTTCTCTAAAGCCCCTCAACGCCCTGCCCCGTTTAGGCCAGACACCATGACATTGGCAGGTCGTTGCTACTACGCATTGCTAATTAACGCTCACCAATACCTACGTGACTAGCGGCGTTATCAATGGCTACCCGCGACCAGAGAGCCCTCACCCGCTGAAATACTCACCAGATCGATCAGGTGCCCCTTGGCTTGGCTCGCGCAGTAGCTTGCGCAACCAGAGGATCGTCGGGCCAGAAATGCTTCGGGTACCTGCCCTTCAAATCTTTCTTCACCTCGCAATAGGTGGACGCCCAGAAGTTCGCCAGATCCTGCGTGACCTGCACCGGCCGCCGCGCCGGGGACAGCAAGTGCAACTTCACGGCCAGGCGCCCGCCGGCAATGCGCGGGGTGTCTGCCAGCCCGAACAATTCCTGCAAGCGCACCGCCAGGATCGGCGGCTGCTCGCTGTAGTCCAGGCGTACCGATGACCCCGACGGCACTTTCACATGCTGCGGCGCCAGCTCTTCCAGGCGTTGGGGCAAGGGCCAGGGCAGCAGGTTGTGCAGGTAGCTGGAGATATCCAGGTTGGCGAAATGGCTGAGGCGCGAGACCTTGCCCAGGTAAGGCATCAGCCAGTGTTCGAGGCTGGCGAGCAGGGCCTTGTCGCTGAGGTCGGGCCACTCGCTGGTGTTGCCGGCATCCAGTTGGCGCAGCAGCATCACACGGGCTTGCCACTGACGCAGTTCCGGGGTCCAGGGCAGCAGTTCCAGGCCTTTGCGGCGCACCAGGTGGACCAGCGCCTGGCTGCGGGCGGATTCGTCGAGGCCGGTCAGGGGTTCGCGGCTGAGCACCAGTTCACCGACTTTGCGTTGGCGCTCGGCACGCAAGACGCCTTCGCGCTCGTCCCAGTCGAGTTGGTCGACGTTGCGCACTTGCTCGGTCAGCACCGTGTCGAACAGTGCCGGATCAAAATCCGCCGCCAGGTAGATGCGTTCTTCGCGCTGGCCCTGGCGGCTGCCCAGGTCGGCGATCACCAGCCAGGGTTGTTTCATCAGGCTGTCGGCTTCGGCAAACAGCGCTGCGCGGCCATTGGCCAGGCGGTATTCAGCGCCACCGGGGCGACGTTGCTGGGCGACGCGGTCCGGGTAGGCCAGTGCCAGCAAGGCGCCGAGCCAGCGCGGGTGGTCGGGGTTGTCCACCGGCTGGGTCGCCTTGCCGCGCAGGTAGCCACGGTATTGCCGGGCCAGTTGCTTGGCGCGCTGCACGCCACCCTGGGTACCTCGCGCACGCTCCTCGCCGGACATCAGCGCCAGGCGGCTGTGCAAATCGGCACCGCCGCCGCGCAGGATATCGCGCTCGCCCAACAGCGCCGCCACGTCACAGGCGGTGGCGGCGAGCCCCAGGTCTTGGCCACGCAATAACAGGTGGGCAATACGCGGGTGGGCGGGCAACTCGGCCATCTTCTGGCCATGGGCGGTGAGGTTTTCGTCGTTCAATGCACCGAGGCGTTGCAACAGATCCTGGGCCTGGGCATACGCGGCTGTGGGTGGCGCATCCAGCCACACCAACTGGCTGGGCGTCACGCCCCAACGGGCCAGTTGCAAGGCCAGCCCCGCCAGGTCGGCGGCGAGAATTTCCGCGCTGCCATAAGCGGCCAGACCGTCGTGCTGGTCTTCGGACCACAACCGATAACACACCCCCGGCTCCAACCGACCTGCCCGACCGGCGCGCTGGGTGGCGCTGGCGCGGGAGATGCGCTGGGTGTCGAGGCGGGTCATGCCGCTGCCGGGGTCGAAACGCGGCACCCGAGCCAACCCGGCGTCGATCACCACGCGTACGCCGTTGATGGTCAGGCTGGTCTCGGCGATGTTGGTAGCCAACACCACTTTGCGCTTGCCGGCCGGCGCCGGGTCGATGGCGGCGCGCTGTGCATTGAGGTCCAGCTCGCCATGTAGAGGGCATAACAGCACGTCAGGGCGATCACCCAGGGCCTCGGCCAGTTGCTGGTTGACCCGGCGAATCTCCGCCTGCCCCGGCAGAAATACCAGCACACTGCCGGGCTCGTCATGCAGGGCTTCGAGGATGGTTTGCACCACGCGCGGCTCGACAAACTCCCCGGCCTGGTAAGGGCGCCCCCAGCGCATCTGCACCGGGAACATGCGCCCCTCACTGCGCAGGATCGGCGCGTCATCCAGCAGACCGGCCAGGCGCTCGCCTTCGAGGGTGGCGGACATCAGCAGGATCTTCAGCGGCTGCTCGTCGCGAAACAGCTCGCGGCCGTTAAGGCTCAGGGCCAGCGCCAGGTCGGCGTCGAGGCTGCGCTCGTGAAATTCGTCGAAGATCAACAAGCCCACGCCGTCCAGCGCCGGATCGTCCTGCAGGCGGCGGGTGAGGATGCCTTCGGTGACAACCTCGATGCGCGTGTTGGGGCCGACTTTGCTGTCCAGGCGAATGCGGTAGCCCACGGTCTCACCGACCTTTTCACCCAGTTCACTGGCCAGCCGCTCGGCAGCAGCACGGGCAGCCAGGCGCCGGGGTTCGAGCATCAGGATGGTTTGCCCGGCAAGCCAGGGCTCATGCAACAAAGCCAAGGGCACGCGGGTGGTTTTACCGGCTCCGGGGGGCGCTTCCAGCACGGCTTCATGGCGATGAGCCAAGGCGTCACGCAAGGCGGGTAAAACATCATCGATCGGCAACGAATTCATACTGGCTCCAAAGCAGAGCGGCGAGTATAACGGCGAACTGCCGGATGCCGATGCGGGTCTCAAAAACAGCCACTCTTGGGACTGGGAATGCAGTCAAAGGTGGGAGCTGGCTTGCCTGCGATAGCGGTATGACAGTTGCCACTGTATTCCCCGAGCCGACGCTATCGCAGGCAAGCCAGCTCCCACATGGATTCATCGGCGCCTGGCCGATCTGGCTTATAGTCACCCTTAAATCTGTTCAGGAGACTTTTTCATGCGTATCGCTTCCCGTGTCATCGGCGGTGTCCTCGCCGTCACCCTGCTGAGCCAACTCACCGCCTGTGGGTCGATTTTCTACCCCGACCGCCGTGGCCAGATCGACGGCAAGATCGACCCAACCATCGCGGTACTCGATGCCCTCGGCCTGCTGTTTTATGTGATCCCCGGCCTGATCGCCTTCGGTGTCGACTTCGCCACGGGCGCCATTTACTTCGAACCGGGCAAGACCGCCCAGGTCGCCCCCGAGAAACTGCACGAAGCCATCGGCGCCGACGGCACGGTCGATAACGCCAAGCTGCAAAGCATCATCCAGAAGGAAACCGGCCGCACCTTGCCGCTGGATGACCCGCGCCTGATCCAGTTCAAGGGCAGCGTGCAGCAACTGGCGGCCCTGGGCCTGCAGCCTGCCGCGTAAGGACAGCTCATGACCAGCAGCCCCGAACACGCAAGGCTCTTGCGCCTGGCCACCCGCGCCTCGGTGGGCGTGGCCTGTGTGTTGATTGTGACCAAGGCCATCGCCTGGTGGCTCAGCGGCTCGGTGAGCATGCTCGCCGGGCTGACCGACTCACTGCTCGACGGCGTCACTTCGCTGTTGAATTTGCTGGCAGTGCATTACGCCCTGCGCCCGGCCGATGACGATCACCGTTATGGGCATGGCAAGGCGGAGTCGCTGGCGGGGATGGCGCAGGCCTTGTTTATCGCCGGCAGTGCGGTGCTGATTGCGCTCCAGGCCTATGAACGGCTCAAGCACCCAGAGCCGGTTGGCGCACCGTGGTTGAGTATCGGCGTGATTATCTTGTCCCTGGCGCTGACCGTGGCCCTGCTGGTGCTGCAACACCGCGTGGTGCGCGAGACCGGCTCCAATGCGGTGCGCGCCGACTCGCTGCATTACCGCTCGGACTTGCTGCTCAATGGCAGCATCCTGATTGCGCTGGTGTTGGCAGGTTTTGGCTTTCATCAGGTCGACGCCTGGTTTGGCCTGGGAATCGCCGCCTATATCCTGTGGAGCGCAATCCAGATCGCCCGGGAAAGCTTTGCGGTGTTGATGGACGAAGAGCTTCCGCCGGATGTCAGCCAGCACATGCTCGAACTGGCCCGCGGCGTACCCGGCGTGCTGGGCGCCCACGACTTGCGCACACGGGTTTCCGGCAACCACTGGTTTGTGCAGTTGCATCTGGAATTGCCGGGGGAATTGACCCTGTCGGTGGCCCACGGCATCAGCGACCAGGCCGCCGATGCCATCCACCGCGAATATCCGAAGGCCGAAGTGCTGGTGCACGCCGACCCGCGGGAAGTGGTCACCGGCAACAAAACCTAGTACTGCACCTGATAACCGCGACTGCCCAGGCAGTTGCCCTGGGCCTGGCGATAGGTTTGCACCACTGCCGGGTCGGGGGCGTAAGTTACGGTGCGCGGGTCGAAGCCACTTTGCTGCACCGCCCAGCGATAACAGTCGTAGCCGTCCTGCTGTACCTGGGCTGGCGATTGGCCGTTGGCCGGGTAAGCCACCACGTCATAGCCGTTGCCTTGAGGCGTCGGCGGAGGTGATGGCACCTGCGTCGGTGGTTGTACCACCACGTATTGCTGGGTGCTTTGCTCGTAGGCGTAATAGGCGCCTGCGGCGAGGAACAACAGCGAGCCGCCTACCCACACTTCACGTGCGTAGTCCGGCAGGTAATGCACGCGAATGCCATAGGGCGGCGTCACCACTACGTAGCGTGGGCCTTGGGGGCGATACCAGTAGCCGCCGGAGAAAAAGTAGTCCTGGCCACGGTAAGGCACGCGGTAATTGCGATCGGGGAAACGGTCGATGACATATCCAGGGCGATGCTGCGGGCCTGGGCCCCAGCCATTGCCATGCCCGTCGGGGCGGCCTGGCCAGCGGTTATCACCGGGGCGATCGTTACTCGGACGCGAACCGGGGCCGCCGGCCTCCCAATGCCGGTTGTCATCGGGGCGTCTGGGAATATCACGGTAATAACCCTGGCGCGGCTCCTGGGTCTGGCGCACGGTATCGGGCCGGCCCTGGATCGGCAGGTTATTGGAGGGTTGCGGTTGCGGTGCTGGTCGCCCCGGCTCATGACCTTGAGGCCGACCTTGCCATTGGCCACCCTCGTGCTCGCCGCCACGATCACCCTGCGGGTTTTGTGGGCGTGGCTGATTGTGCTCAGGCCGTTGCCCCTGGCCCGGTGAGTTATCGCGTTCGTCGGCCATCGCCTGGGAGCCGACGCTGACCACCAGCAAACCAACACCTGCCATACGCCAGATGCGCTTCATGCTTTTCCTCACTGCGGATTGGGGCTTGATCATGAGACTGGAAAAGCCTCGCCCGGTTCTGAGACAGGTTATCAGTCACGAGAACTATTTTCTGAAGGCAAAACGCGCACAAAGAAAAAGGGGTGACCCGTCGGCCACCCCTTGAGAATTTCGTCCGTGCTCAACGCTTTTGACGTTGGCTCACCTCACGCCGTCTTGTGGACAGTGTGCAGCCTGGAGGCCGGCTCAACCCTGCTGGGGCGGCGGCCGCAACGGGCCTGATTGGGCGCGCTGCTGTGGACTGTTGTCCAGGCGGTGATTCTGTTGGTAATCATAGGCGTGCCAGGCGGGCAGAGGATTGCGAAGATTGCGTCAATAAACAGTGCTTGCGCAATTTTTAACCCTTCATGGATAATTAACCGCAATAGTTACGACAAAGGCCAACCCAATGAGCAAGCTTGACCGATACGACCTGAGTATTCTGGCGGAATTGCAGCGCGACGCGAGGATCTCCAACCAGGAGCTGGCCGAACGCATCGGCCTGTCGCCTTCGCCCTGCTCACGCCGGGTCAAGCAATTGGAAGACGACGGCTACATCGCCCGCCAGGTCGCCCTGCTCGACCGCAAGATGCTCGGCCTGAGCCTTACGGCCTACGTACTGATCGGCATGGACCGTCACACGCCGGAACGCTTCGAGAATTTCGAAGCCGCCATCCGCACCCTGCCGCAAGTGCTGGAGTGCAGTTTGGTGACCGGGATGGATGCGGACTACCAGTTGAAGGTGGTAGTGCCGGACATGGATCACTATCAGAAATTGCTTCTGGGGCATCTGACCCGAATCGAAGGGGTGACCAGCGTGCGGTCCAGCTTTGTGCTCAACCAGGTATTGAACAGCACCGAACTGCCCCTGACCCACCTGCGCACCTGAGAACAACGATGCTCAACTGTAGGAGCGAGCTTGCTCGCAAAAAACGTTAACGATAACCCGTGCCTCCTGAATGAACGCGGCGTCTGTGAGTTTTTCGCGAGCAAGCTCGCTCCTACAATGACATCAGGCCCCCCACAGTTTGACCGTGCAGGACTCAGGTCAATGTTGCGTCTGTGACGCTGCCGTATACTGCTCGCTTGTCTTGTCGGAAGAGCCCCATGAACAACATCGACCCCGCCCTGTTTGAAGAATGGATGATGACCGGCCTGGTCACTATCCTCATCATTTTCATGGGCTTCATCGTCTGGGACCTGGCGAAGAAGTCCAAGGCCGGGCGTTTTGGTTCGTTCATCCTGTTTTTCGTGCTGGGCCTGGGCGTGGCGGCGTTCATCATCAAGAGCGTGGTGATCGGCCTGATTGAATCCGGCGCCTTATAAGCGCGCCGGCACTGCCTTCCACTGGCCTTGATCCAAGCCGTCGATCGACCACTCACCAATACGCACGCGCACCAGGCGCAGCGTCGGCAAGCCCACTGCTGCGGTCATGCGCCGTACCTGACGGTTGCGCCCTTCACGTATCACCAACTCCAGCCAATACGTCGGCACGCTTTTGCGAAAGCGTACCGGCGGGTTGCGCGGCCATAATGCCGGCTCATCCAGTTGCCGTGCCTCGGCCGGCAAGGTCATGCCGTCGTTGAGTTCCACGCCTTCGCGCAGGCGTTGCAGCTGTTCTTCGGTGGGTTCACCTTCTACCTGCACCCAGTAGGTTTTCGCCAGTTTGTGCTTGGGGTCGGCAATCCGCGCTTGTAGCTGACCATCGTTGGTCAACAGCAGCAGGCCCTCGCTGTCACGGTCCAGGCGCCCTGCCGGGTAAATGCCGGGGATATCAATAAAATCCTTGAGGGTCGCGCGCCCACCTTCGTCGCTGAACTGGGTCAGCACATCGAAGGGTTTATTGAACAGGATCAACTTGGGCTCGGCCGGTGGCGCCTTGGCAACGCGGCGAGCGGCAGAGTGCGGTGGTTTCACGCCAGGACGGCGCGAATCAGGACGGCTGGGACGGGACATGGCAAAGGAACATCTAACGGTCAGGACCGACAATGCTAGTGGCCTGACCGCCAAATGACCATCCCAACCGCTTAGCGGAACGGCGGTTCGTCGAAGCTGCGCAGTTTGCGCGAGTGCAACGAGTTGAGTTCGGTGCGCAACAGGTCGACCGCCTCGATGCCGATCTTCAAGTGCTGGCTGACCGCACGCTCATAGAACGCGTTGGCCGAACCCGGCAGCTTGATCTCGCTGTGCAAGGGTTTGTCCGATACGCACAACAAGGTGCCGTAAGGCACGCGCAAACGGTAACCCTGGGCGGCGATGGTGCCGCTTTCCATGTCCACGGCCACGGCACGGGACAGGTTGATCAACGGCCGCTCCTGGGCCCAGCGCAGTTCCCAGTTCCGGTCGTCATAGGTCAGCACGGTACCGGTGCGCAGGCGTTTTTTCAGCTCTTCGCCTTTTTCGCCAGTGACCTTGGCAGCCGCCTGCTGAAGCGCCAGCTGCACTTCGGCCAGGGCCGGAATAGGGATGTTCGGCGGTACCACGCGGTCGAGAATCCCGTCGCGGCGCATATAGGCGTGGGCCAGTACGTAGTCGCCGATGGTCTGGGATTGGCGCAGGCCGCCGCAGTGGCCGATCATCAGCCAGCAATGCGGGCGTAGTACGGCCAGGTGGTCGGTGATGTTCTTGGCGTTGGACGGGCCTACGCCGATGTTCACCAAGGTCACGCCGTGGCCGTCAGTGGCCTGCAGGTGATACGCCGGCATCTGGTAGCGGTGCCAGACCACGCCGGCGGCAATGGCCGAGGCTTCGCCGTGGTCCATGCTCTTGTCGATCACCACGTTGCCGGGCAGCACCATACGGATAAACCGCGGGTCGCTGCGCAGTTGCTCCAGGCCATGCAGGATGAACTGGTCCACGTAGCGGTGGTAGTTGGTCAGCAAGATCCACGGCTGCACATGGCGCCAGTCGCTGCCGGTGTAATGCACCAGACGACGCAGGGAAAAGTCCACGCGGGCGGCATCGAACAGGGCCAGGGGCAGTGGGTCGGTGTTTTCCCAGTCGTACAGGCCATCGGCAATGCCGTCGGTGGCGGCGGACAGGTCGGTACTGGGGAATACACGAGCCAGGGTCGCGGCGGTGACGCCGGAGCCGGCCAGTTCATCACCCTGCTCCACCACATAGGGGTACGGGATGTTCTGCTGGCTGACGCCCACTTCCACCGTCACGGTGAAGTCGTGCATCAGCGGCACCAGTTGCTCCAGCAGGTACTTACGGAACGCGGCCGGGTGGGTCACGGTGACGCTATAGGTACCGGGCAACTGCACCTTGGCATACGCACGGGTGGTCTGTGGGACTTCGCCGTGGCAGTGGTAGGTCAGGCGCAGTTCCGGGTAGCGAAACAGTGCGCGTTGAGCGGCGTCGGGTTCGACGCGGTCCTTGAGGTATTGCTTGAGCGCTTGGTTGAGCGCGCCAGTCGCACGCTCATGCAGCGCCGCCAGCCGGTCCACGGCTTCTTCGGCGGTTTTAACGACAACAAAAGCTTCGGTCACGGTAAGCATCCTGTGTTCTGACTTGCAGGCCTTTATCTTGCCTGTATCCAGGCCTCACCGAAACACCGGAAGTGGAATGCTTTGATAGGTGGGAGCTGGCTTGCCTGCGATAGCGGTCTATCAGCCACATAATTGCTGGCTGGACCACCGCTATCGCAGGCAAGCCAGCTCCCACATTTGACTGTGTTTATTCAGAGGGATTGTGGGGTTGAGCGGGCGACAATAGCTTGCACATCCACCCCACGCGGCAAGGTGCCATATACCCGCCCCGACGACTCACCCAACCGACTGGCGATAAACCCGTCGCTCACCGCCGCATTGCCCGCCTCCAGCAACAACTTGGCCTGCAACGCCAGGGCAATGTCCTCGGTCAGTTGCCGTGCCCGATACTGGATATCCTGGGTGTCCATGAACGCCGCCTTCAACTGCTCGATATGCCGCGCCAGCTGTTTGTCGCCATGGCCATCCCCCAGCTCCACAAACAACACCTCCAGCACACCCGGCTCTTTGGACAACGCACGCAGCACGTCCAGGCATTGCACATTGCCAGAGCCTTCCCACGTGGAGTTAACCGGTGCCTCACGGTAAAGACGCGGCAGGATGCTGTCTTCCACGTACCCGGCGCCGCCCATGCATTCGGCGGCTTCGTTGATCATCGCCGGCGCTCGCTTGCAGATCCAATACTTGCCCACCGCCGTGACCAGCCGGGCGAACTTGGCTTCATGTTCATCATCAAGCTGATCCAGGGCGCGCCCCATGCGCAGGCTCAAGGCCAGGGCCGCTTCGCTTTCCAGGGCCAGGTCGGCCAGCACGTTCTGCATCAGCGGCTGCTCGCTGAGCACGCGGCCACCCACTTGGCGATGGGCGCAGTGATGGCTGGCCTGGGTCAGCGCCTGGCGCATCAAGGCGCTGGAGCCGACCATGCAATCGAAGCGCGTCATGGCAACCATTTCGATAATGGTTGGAACGCCGCGGCCTTCTTCACCGACCATCCAGGCCAGGGCGCCGCGAAACTCCACTTCGCTGGACGCGTTGGAGCAGTTGCCGAGTTTGTTCTTCAAGCGCTGGATGTAGAACTCGTTGCGCGTGTCGTCCGGTCGGTGCCGGGGCAGCAGGAAACAGGTCAGGCCCTTGTCGGTCTGGGCCAGGGTCAGGAAGCCATCGCACATCGGTGCCGAGCAGAACCACTTATGCCCCACCAGTTCGTAGGCTTGGCCGGGGCCACCCGCGCCTACGGGGTAAGCGCGAGTGGTGTTGGCGCGTACGTCGGTGCCGCCCTGCTTCTCGGTCATGGCCATCCCGATAGTGGCGCCGGCCTTGTGGGCGATGCCGACATTGCGTGGGTCGTAGTGGGTATTGAGCACTTTAGGCAGCCAGAGGTCCGCCAGCTCTGGTTGCAGGCGCAGGGCCGGGACGCAGGCGAAGGTCATGGTCAGCGGGCAGCCGCTGCCGGCTTCGGCCTGGCTATGCAGGTAGGTCATCGCCGCACGCGCCACATGGGCGCCAGGCTGCGGGTGGGCCCACGGCAACGACGGCAGGCCATGCTCGACGGCGGTGCGCATCAACTCGTGATAAGCCGGGTGAAACTCCACCAGGTCGATACGATGACCATAACGGTCATGGCTGCTGAACACCGGTTTATTCTGGTTGGCCAGGAACCCGGCTGCCATCAACGGCCCACCGGCCAGCGCACCGTATGCATCAATGCGCGCTTGGGCCCAACCGGCGCCGAAGCGGCGTGACCATTCCTGCAAAGGCAAGTCGATGCGATACAGGTTAGTGCCGTCCAGGGACGGTGGCTGGTTGGTGACGTCGTGGGTTTCGGCAAACTGATGCAGGTTCATGACGGGCCTCCTGGAAAAAGGCCGCATCGATCTCAGGCTGCCTGTAGGAGCGAGCTTGCTCGCGAAAAACCTGAGAGCAACGCGCTAACCCAGGCGGGGCGCGTTATCGTTGACGTTCTTCGCGAGCAAGCTCGCTTCTACAAAAAATACGGATCGATTGAGGCCGGTTTTTTCAGTTAAGCATCGCCACCGCGCTTAAAAAAGTGGCATACGTGCCGAATGCTCGGCGCTTTCACCCTCATCCGCACACAGCACGCTGCGCTCAAGCGCCGCCTGCAAGGCGTCGAAACGCACCGGTTTGGCCAGTCGGTCCGTCATGCCAATGCCATGGCAGCGCTCACGCTCCGGCCCATTGGGCGAAGCACTCAGGGCGATCACCGGCAATTCACCACAGCCGGGCAATGCACGAATCTGGCAGCACAACGAAAAGCCACCCTCTGGCACATCCAGCAGCACGGCGTCGAAGCTGTGCCCCTGCAATGCAGCGAGCGCCGCCGGGCCGCTGTCTACGGTTTTGACCCGGTAACCGAGCTTGAGCAACATGCCACGCACCGCCAACTGGCCCACGCTGTTGTCGTCCACCAACAGCACCGTGCATTCCTGAGGCGCACGCTGTGCAGGCAAAGCCTGCGCGGCCGGCGTCACCTGCTGCGGCACCGCGCTGACGTCCATTTCCAACTGGAAGCGGCTGCCTTTACGGGGCTCCGAATGATGGGTCAGGCGCCCGCCCAGCAGTTCGATCAACTGCCGGCAAATCGCCAGGCCAATGCCCAGGCCGCCGTATTCACGCGTCATCGAGCCGTCCAACTGAAAGAAACGCTGATACAACGTGGCCTCATCGAGAAAGGCAAAGCCGATACCGGTGTCGGTGACGATAAAGCTCAAGTGCAAGGCCCCATCCCCTTGCGGCACGCCCACCACACGCAAACGAACCGCGCCGACGTGGGTGAATTTGAACGCATTGTCGAGCAGGCAATCCAGGCACTGACGCAACTTTTGGGCATCGCCGATGAGCCGGTCTGGCAGCTCATCCGCGACGTCAATGGAGAACGCCAGGCCCTTGGCCTGGGCGCTGCCGGTGAACTGCTGGCGCAAGGTATCGAGCTCGCCACGCAGGCTGAACACTTGCGGCTGGGCCACCAGGCGACCGGCCTGCAACTCGGTGAGGGTGAGGATGCCGTTGACCATGCGCATCATGTCCCGCGCCGAGCCGGCGGCGGTTTGCTGGTACTGCGTCAGGTCATCGTCCAAAGGCACGGTTTGCATCAGTTCCAAAGAGCCGATCACACCGTTCATCGGCGTGCGCAATTCGTGGGTCAGGGTGGCGAGAAATTCGTCTTTGAGGCGATTGCTGCGGGCCAGTTGCTGGTTGAGCGCTTCCAGCTTCTGGCTGGCATCGAGGAGAATCTGCGCCTGCTGTTCGCGCATGCCGTTGATGCGGTCGGCCAGGGCCAGGGACAACAGCGCCACTTCAATGGCTGAGCCGAGCTGGCTGGCATACATGGTCAGGAACACGTTAGGCAGATAACCCAGCACCATCAGGGTATTGATCACCCCGCCGAGCAGGAAGGCCGACCAGGCGATGATGAAATAACGCGCCATGCGCTGCCCGCAATACCAGGCCTTGATGGCCGCCACGAAGATGGTCACGGTAAACACCAGCGCCAGCGCAGTGGCCAGGCGCAGGGCCACGGCGTAACTGGTCAACAGCGCCAGTGCCATCACCAACCCGCCACAGGCCGCCAGCGCCAGCAGGATGCGGTTGAGCCAGCGGCTGTGCTGCGCGGTGTGCAGGAAACTGCGCGCGAACAGGCTGCCGAACAAAGCCGCCGAGCCGATCAGGAAGGGAACCGCCGCATTCGCCCACCAGGGGTTGTTCGGCCAGAAGTACTCCACCGCAACGCCATTGACCGACAGCTGATACAAGCCGAACGAAGCGATATAGAAGATGTAATAGAGGTAGCTGGTGTCGCGTACGCTCAGGTAGATGAACAGGTTGTAGATCAGCATGCCCAGCAACACACCGTAGATGGCGCCGAGCACGTACAAACGCAACGGTTGCTCTTCCATGTAGGCGGTGCCCGCCCACAACGTCAGCGGTGCCTGGATCGAGCCTTGGCTTTGCAAGCGCAGGTAGACGGTTTGTTGCTGGTCGGGCAAGAAGCTGAGCTTGAACAGGTAGTTGCTCTGGCTCACCTCACGGCTGGAAAACGGCAATGCGCTGCCGGTGCGGGCGGTGAGGCGGTAGTGGCCGGTGCCGTCGTTCTGGTAGAGGTCCAGGCGATTGAGCGGCGGGTAGGCCAGTTCCAGAAACCAGGTGCGTGGTGCGCGGGGATCTTTGGCGGTGTAGTGCAGGTTGACCTTCAGCCAGAACACCGAGCGTGAATAGCCGGCATTGAGCGTGTCTTTGTCGTGGGTCTTGAATTGGGCGGCATAGGCGGGGGAACTGACATCGGCGATGGTGAGGGCATCGGTTGGGTCTTCGAGCACTTGCATGACCCGGCCCAACGGGAGGCTGCGCGTGTCCTGGTTGAACTCGACAGCGCCGGCGAGCATCGGTAGCCCGCACAATATAAACATCAGCAAATAGCGCATAGAGCCCCAGCGTAGCCTGGTCCGGTTGTGTCAAAAGCCCCCCATTCCTTTTGAGAAGACGTACACCGGCGATACAGTAAGTTATTGGGATGCACTTTAGCATAGCCAGTAAAAGCCATTAGCCACTGCAGGAACTTTTTTTAGAACAGCTCTAGCGCAATGCTTTCAGACCGCTGCGTTGCAGCGTTCGGCCACGCAAAGCGACGCTGCAACAGCAAACTTCTGCCATCGCCAGGCAGCCACGCAAAAAGCGTTTGGTGGTAAGCTCGCGCACCATGAATATCTACAGTTCTCGCCCCGTTGTCCTCTGTCTCTCCGGCCACGACCCCAGTGGTGGCGCCGGCCTGCAGGCAGATATCGAAGCCCTGCTCGCCCAGGGTTGCCACGCGGCCCCGGCCGTCACCGCGCTGACCGTGCAGAACACCGTCAATGTCAGTGATTTCCGCGTGCTTGACCGTGAGTGGGTACTGGCCCAGGCCAATGCCGTGCTCGGCGACTCTGAAGTCGCGTCGGTCAAGCTGGGCATGCTCGGCTCCACTGCGATGGTCGACACCGTGGTCGAACTGCTGCAGGCGCACCCGCATTTGCCGGTGGTCTGCGACCCGGTGCTGCGCGCCGGCGGCGGCGGTAGCCTGGGCAAGGACGAGGTCGGTTATGCGATGCGCGAGCGGCTGCTGCCCCTGTCATTGATCGCCACCCCCAACCTGCCAGAAGCGCGCATCCTCGCGGAACTGCCCGACGGCAGCGCCGACGACTGCGCCGAGAAGCTGCTGCCGTACATCAAGCACCTGCTCATCACCGGCGGCCATGGCGATGAGCACGAAGTGCACAATCGCCTGTACAGCCGCGACGGCACGCGCCAGACCTTTACCTGCCAGCGCTTGCCCGGCAGTTATCACGGCTCGGGTTGCACCTTGGCCAGTGCGCTGGCCGGGCGCATTGCCCAAGGCGAAGGTTTGGCCAGCGCCGTGCAAACGGCTCTCAACTACACGTGGCGTACCCTGCGTGATGCCGAACAACTCGGCCAGGGCCAGTTCGTGCCGCGTCGATTGCCGCTGGATTTCTGCTCGTAACTTATCGCTCGTCAGCAAGGGGTTTGCCCGATGAAACTACGCGGCCTTTACGCCATTACCGACAGCCAGCTGTTGGCCGGCAAATTCCTCGCCTACGTTGAGGCGGCGCTGGACGGTGGCGTCACCCTGTTGCAGTACCGCGACAAAAGCAGCGACGAGGCACGGCGCCTGCGTGAAGCCGAAAAGCTGTACGAACTGTGCTCACGCTACAAGACCCAATTGATCATCAACGACGATGCCGAACTGGCCGCGCGACTGGGCGTCGGCGTACATCTGGGCCAGACCGACGGCCCGCTGACCTCGGCCCGGGCATTGCTCGGCGCCAAGGCGATCATCGGCGCCACCTGTCACAGCCAGATCGAACTGGCCGAACAGGCCGCCAAAGAAGGCGCCAGCTACGTCGCCTTCGGCCGCTTCTTCAATTCCACGACCAAACCCGGCGCACCTGCCGCCACCGTTGACATGCTGACCCAGGCCCGCAAGCGCCTGCACCTGCCGATCTGCGTGATCGGCGGCGTCACCCTGGAAAACGCCGAGCCGCTGGTGGCCCACGGGGCCGACCTGCTCGCCGTGGTCCATGGCCTGTTCGGTGCCGACAGCACCCAGGAAGTCACTCGCCGCGCCCGTGCGTTCAACCATCTTCTTAAATCTTCAGTTTAGAGAGCCCGATCATGTCCCGTTCCGAAACCCTGTTTGCCAACGCCCAGAAACACATCCCCGGCGGTGTGAACTCCCCCGTGCGTGCGTTCAAGAGCGTGGGCGGCACGCCGTTGTTCTTCAAGCATGCCGAAGGCGCCTACGTCACCGATGAAGACGACAAGCGCTATGTCGACTATGTCGGCTCCTGGGGCCCGATGATCCTCGGCCACAGCCATCCGGACGTGCTGGACGCGGTGCGCCAG
>NZ_BCBO01000033.1:0-17618 GCF_001320835.1 Pseudomonas sp. NBRC 111138
GCAGCACGGCTTGTCCTACGGCGCCCCGACCGCGATGGAAACCGAGATGGCCGACCTGGTCTGCTCGATCGTGCCGTCGATGGAAATGGTGCGCATGGTCAGCTCCGGCACCGAAGCCACCATGAGCGCGATCCGCCTGGCCCGTGGTTTCACCGGCCGCGACAACATCATCAAATTCGAAGGCTGCTACCACGGCCACTCCGACAGCCTGCTGGTGAAAGCCGGCTCCGGCGCGCTGACCCAGGGCGTTCCCAATTCCGCTGGCGTACCTGCGGCGTTCGCCAAGCACACCCTGACCTTGCCGTTCAACGACATCGCGGCCGTCGAGCAGATGCTCAGCGAAGTCGGCCAGGACGTTGCCTGCATCATCGTCGAGCCAGTCGCCGGCAACATGAACTGCGTTCCACCGGCCCCGGGTTTCCTTGAGGGCCTGCGCGAGCAGTGCGACAAGCATGGCGTGGTGCTGATTTTTGACGAAGTGATGACCGGTTTCCGGGTCGCCCTCGGTGGCGCCCAGGCTTACTACGGCGTCACGCCAGACCTGAGCACCTTCGGCAAGATCATCGGCGGCGGCATGCCGGTAGGCTGCTTCGGCGGCAAGCGCGAGATCATGCAACACATCGCCCCGCTCGGCCCGGTATACCAGGCAGGCACCTTGTCGGGTAACCCGCTGGCCATGGCCGCCGGCCTGACCACCCTGCGCCTGATCAGCCGCCCGGGCTTCCACGCCGAGCTGACCGACTACACCACGCGCCTGCTCGACGGTCTGCAACAACGCGCCGACGCCGCCGGCATCCCGTTTGTGACCACCCAGGCCGGTGGCATGTTCGGCCTGTACTTCAGCGGCGCCGACGATATCGTCACCTTCGATGACGTGATGGGCAGCGATGCCGAGCTGTTCAAGCGCTTCTTCCACCTGATGCTCGAAGGCGGCGTATACCTGGCACCGAGCGCCTTTGAAGCCGGCTTCACTTCGATCGCCCATGGCGAAGCCGAACTGAAATTGACGCTGGATGCTGCCGAGCGCGCGTTCGCGGCCCTGAAATAAGTGACGGCAACCTCTGGCGTTGCCCCTGGCAGCGTCAGATTTGCTACTTTGCTTACAGAGAATTCCTGGTTTTTTCGAGAATTGCCCTGCAATCCGGCAGATAACTTGCCCAAGCAGCAGAAAAACGAGTAAAGACTTTGTAAGCAGAGGCCTGCTTATTTCATAATGCGCGCTTATTGGACTCCCTCGAGGGTCCGCGCGCCCCGTCAGAGGTAAGTCGATTCCCATGAAACGCACCGGCCGCACCCTGGTTCTGGGCTGCCTGTTGCTCCTTCAACCGCTACTGGCACATGCCCAGGCCGGCGGCAACTCGTTGTTAATCCCAGCGATGGGTCGTTGCACCCTCAATACCCAGCCAGAGAGCCAGGCCGAAGCCCTGAGCGCGTGCCAGAAACAGGCCGAGGAAGGGGATGCGCAAGCACAATACGAGTTGGGCGAGTACTACCACGACAGCAAGAACCCGGCCGTTGACCTCAACAAAGCGTTGAGCTACTTCGAGAAAGCCTCGTTGCAGGGCCACGCCCAGGCGCAATACCAGTTGGGCAACATGTTCTTCAAAGGCGAAGGCGTGCCGGCCAACAACGTTCAGGCGTACATCGTGCTGAAAATGGCCGCGGTCAATGGCGCCGAAGACGCACTGGACACCGCCGACGAAGTCGCCGAGCACATGCAGCGCGATGAACTGGAAGTGGCGACCCAGGTGCTAGGGCAGATTTTCCGCAACTACCTGCAGGAATTGCAGAGTGCTGATGGGCGTTCGCCGTTCTCACCCCTTCCCTGATTTTTTGTAGACCTTACATCGCTATCGCAGGCAAGCCAGCTCCCACAGTGACTGCATTCCAGCATTGAAACGCGGTCGAGTGTGGGAGCTGGCTTGCCTGCGATAGACCCCCCCTCGGTCTAAAGCCCTACTTCTCAGGCATCGGCATCGGAAACGGCATCACATTGCTCATGCCCCGAGCTTCACTGATCTTCGGCGTCCCCAAGCGCTCGACTTCATCGATGCGCACAATCGAATGCATGGGCACAAAGCTGCGCACTACCCCTTCGAACTGGGCCTTGAGCTTTTCTTCGCCCGGATCGACCACCAACTGGGTGCGCTCGCCAAAGACGAACTCTTCCACCTCCAGGAAGCCCCACAGATCACTTTGATAGATCTGCTTGGCGTACATTTCGAACACCTGGCCCTGGTTGAGGAAAATCACCTTATAGATTGGAGCTTCACGTTTGGTCATGGTGGGCGAACAACACATGGGGATATAAAAGAGGGCGCGAACTATAGCATGGCACCCGATGCACAGCGCTAGGAACCAATGGGCATGCCCCCTATAATGCGCGGTTCTTTACCACCAGTTGACGATTCCCATGGCCAAGAAGCTTTACATCGAAACCCACGGTTGCCAGATGAACGAGTACGACAGCTCGCGCATGGTCGACTTGCTGGGCGAACACCAGGCCCTGGAAGTCACTGCCCGCGCCGAAGATGCCGACGTGATCCTGCTCAATACCTGCTCGATCCGCGAGCGGGCCCAGGACCGTGTGTATTCGCAGCTGGGCCGCTGGCGCGAATTGAAACTGGCCAACCCGGACATGGTGATCGCCGTCGGCGGGTGCGTGGCCAGCCAGGAAGGCGCCGCGATCCGCGACCGCGCGCCCTACGTCGATGTGGTGTTTGGCCCACAAACCCTGCACCGTCTGCCAGAGATGATCGACGCCGCACGCATCACCAAGCTGCCGCAGGTCGACGTGTCGTTCCCCGAAATCGAAAAATTCGACCATCTGCCCGAACCGCGCATCGATGGGCCGAGCGCCTATGTGTCGGTGATGGAGGGCTGCAGCAAGTACTGCACCTTCTGCGTAGTGCCTTACACCCGTGGCGAAGAAGTCAGCCGGCCGTTTGACGATGTGCTGTCGGAAATCATCCACCTGGCTGAAAACGGCGTGCGCGAAGTGACCCTGCTGGGCCAGAACGTCAACGGCTACCGTGGCCAGACCGATGACGGCCGACTGGCCGACCTGGCGGAATTGATCCGCGTGGTCGCCGCCGTCGATGGCATTGAGCGCATCCGCTACACCACCTCGCACCCGCTGGAGTTTTCCGACAGCCTGATCCAGGCCCACGCCGAAGTACCAGAGCTGGTCAAGCACCTGCACTTGCCGGTGCAATCGGGTTCGGACCGCATTCTCTCGGCGATGAAGCGCAACCACACCGCACTGGAATACAAATCCAAACTGCGCAAACTTCGCGCCGCCGTGCCAGGCATTTGCATCAGCTCGGACTTTATCGTCGGCTTCCCGGGCGAAACCGAGAAAGACTTCCAGCAGACCATGAAGCTGATCGAAGACGTGGGTTTCGACTTCTCCTACTCGTTCGTCTACAGCCAGCGCCCTGGCACCCCGGCTGCCGACCTGCTGGATGAAACCCCGGAGGCGTTGAAAAAAGAGCGTTTGAACGCGCTGCAACATCGCCTCAATCAGCAGGGCTTCGAAATCAGCCGACAAATGGTCGGTTCGATCCAGCGCATTCTGGTGACCGATTATTCGAAGAAAGACCCGGGTGAATTGCAGGGTCGTACCGAGAACAACCGAATCGTCAACTTCCGCTGTGACAATCCCACGCTGATCGGCCAGTTTGCCGATGTGCACATTGATGCGGCGCAGCCACACTCGTTGCGTGGTTCGTTGATCAACTGATCTCGCTGACCGGATGAAGATCAAAATGTGGGAGCTGGCTTGCCTGCGATAGCGATGTATCAGTGCCCAATGTGCCAACTGACCCACCGCTATCGCAGGCAAGCCAGCTCCCACAGGGGTTCTTCAGGGTTATCGAGAGTGGGGCCAGGCTATTTAAGTGCTTTCGCACACCAGCGCCTGGCGTTATTCTCTCTCTCACCTCATCAGCCAAAGGGCGGCTAAAAGCAACCTTGAACGCACCCATAGCAGAACCCCATCGTTTTATCCTCGAGCCTTTTGAGGCTCGCCGTTTCGCCAACCTGTGCGGACAGTTCGACGAGCACCTGCGCCTGATCGAACAACGCCTGAGCATCGAGATCCGCAACCGCGGCAATCAGTTCGAGCTCATTGGTGAACCCCAACACACCACGTCTGCAGAAAACCTGCTGCGCCGTCTCTACCGCGAAACCAAGGGTAGCGAGCTGTCGCCGGAGACCGTGCACCTGTACCTGCAGGAGTCGGCTGTGGAAGACCTGGCCAATAACCCGGTGGCCGAAGCCAGCGTGGCCTTGCGTACCAAAAAAGGCATGATTCGCCCACGCGGCTTGAATCAGCAGAAGTACGTCAAGGAAATCCTGGGCAACGACATCAACTTCGGCATCGGCCCGGCCGGTACCGGCAAGACCTACCTCGCAGTGGCCTGCGCCGTCGACGCCCTGGAGCGCGAGCAAGTGCGGCGTATCCTGCTGGTGCGCCCAGCGGTCGAGGCCGGCGAAAAGCTCGGTTTCCTGCCCGGCGACCTGGCCCAGAAGATCGACCCGTACCTGCGCCCGCTCTACGATGCGCTGTACGAGATGCTCGGTTTTGAATACGTGGCCAAGCTGATCGAGCGCCAGGTGATCGAGATCGCCCCGCTGGCCTACATGCGTGGCCGTACGCTCAACAACAGCTTCATCATTCTCGACGAAAGCCAGAACACCACCGTCGAGCAAATGAAGATGTTCCTCACCCGTATCGGTTTCGGCTCCACTGCCGTGATCACGGGCGACATCACCCAGGTCGACCTGCCCAAGGGCACCAAGTCGGGCCTGGGCCAAGTGATCGAGGTGCTCAAGGACGTGCCGGGTATCAGCTTCACGCACTTCATGCCCAAGGACGTGGTGCGCCACCCGCTGGTGCAGCGCATTGTCGAAGCCTATGAGCGTTTCGAACACCGCGACGACGCGCCCGCCAAGGACGCTCGCCACGATGCTTGAGCTAGACCTGCAACTGGCCACCGACGCGCCCGCCCCCAGCGAAGCCCAGTTCCGCCAATGGTGTGAACTGGCTTTGCGCCAGCGCACCGCTGACTCGGAGCTGACCATTCGTCTGGTGGACGAGGCCGAAGGCCGTGAGCTGAACCACACCTGGCGCCAGAAAGACTACGCGACCAACGTGCTGTCCTTCCCCGCCGACGTGCCCGACGAATTGCTGGATATCCCGCTGTTGGGCGACCTGGTGATCTGCGTCGCGGTGGTCGAGCGAGAAGCGGCGGAACAAGGCAAGGAACTTGAGGCCCATTGGGCCCATCTAGTCATCCACGGCTGCTTGCATCTCTTGGGTTACGACCATATAGACGATGACGAAGCCGAGGAAATGGAAGCACTGGAACGAACGTTGCTTGCAGAACTGGGTCACCGCGACCCATATGCAGACGACGAAAGCTGATCAACACTCAACTGTCATATCAAAGGATTTAGAGTAATCGCTATGAGCGAAGACCGATCGAGCAACGGGCAGAAGTCATGGCTGGGTAAACTGACCCAGGCTTTTGCCCACGAGCCGAAAAACCGCCAGGAGCTCTTGGAGCTGCTGCGCGATGCACACCAGAACAAGTTGCTGGACAGCGAAGCGCTGGCCATCGTCGAGGGCGCCATCCAGGTGGCTGACCTGCAAGTACGTGACATCATGGTCCCGCGCTCGCAGATGATCAGCATCAAGGCGACCCAGACCCCACGGGAATTCCTCCCGGCCGTGATCGACTCGGCGCATTCGCGCTACCCGGTGATCGGTGAAAGCCATGACGACGTCATGGGTGTCCTGCTGGCCAAGGACCTGCTGCCGTTGATCCTCAAGGAGAATGGCGACAGCTTCAACATCAAGGACCTGCTGCGCCCGGCCACCTTCGTGCCCGAGTCCAAGCGCCTGAATGTGCTGCTGCGCGAGTTCCGCGCCAACCACAATCACATGGCCATTGTGATTGACGAATACGGCGGCGTGGCCGGCCTGGTCACCATCGAGGACGTGCTGGAGCAGATCGTCGGCGACATCGAAGACGAGCACGACGTCGAAGAAGACAGCTACATCAAGCCGCTGCCCAGCGGTGACTTCCTGATCAAGGCACTGACGCCCATCGAAAACTTCAACGAGTTCTTCGACAGCGAGTTTTCGGACGATGAGTTCGACACCGTCGGCGGCCTGGTGATGAGTGCGTTCGGGCACCTGCCCAAGCGTAATGAAACCACCGAGATCGGCGCCTATCGCTTCCGCATCCTCAATGCTGATAGCCGTCGTATCCATCTGATCCGTTTGACACCCATCGCCCGCTAAGGACTGACATGCGCCGTCTCACCTCACCCGGCTGGCCCGGTAACTTGCTGGCCGTGGTGGCCGGCGCCATCACAACCCTGGCGCTGGCGCCGTTCGATATCTGGCCGTTGGCGCTGGTAGCGGTCGGCCTGTTCTATATCGGCCTGCGGGAGCTGACACCCCGCCAGGCCCTGGGCCGTGGCTGGTGTTTCGGCTTCGGCCTGTTTGGTGCCGGCACCAGTTGGATCTACTACAGCATCCACCACTTCGGCGGCGCTTCGGTGCTGCTGGCGGGGTTCCTGATGCTGCTGTTCACCGCCGCCATCGCCTGGTTCTTTGCCCTGCCCGCCTGGCTATGGACGCGCTGGTTGCGCCGTAACGAAGCACCACTGGCGGATGCATTGACGTTCGCCGCGTTGTGGGTCGGCCAGGAAGCCTTTCGTGGCTGGTTCCTTACCGGTTTCCCGTGGTTGTACTCCGGTTACAGTCAACTCGATGGGCCGTTGACCGGCCTCGCGCCATTGGGTGGGATGTGGCTGATTTCCTTCGCCCTCGCGCTCACTGCCGCATTGCTGTGCAACCTGCCGCGCCTGCTGGCCAGCAAGCGCAATGCCTTCATCGGCGCGGGCCTGTTATTGCTGGTTGCGCCCTGGGCGATTGGCCTGGCACTCAAGCATCACGCCTGGACATCGCCGTCTGGTGCGCCCCTGAGCGTGGCTGCGATTCAGGGCAACGTCGAGCAAAGCATGAAGTGGGACCCGGACCAGCTCAATGCACAGTTGGCGCTGTACCGCGACATGAGCCTGAGTTCCAAGCGCGTCGACCTGCTGGTCTGGCCGGAAACTGCCGTGCCGGTGCTCAAGGAGTCCGTGGAGGGCTACCTGGGCATGATGGGCAAGTTTGCCGCCGACCGGGACAGCGCATTGATCACTGGGGTACCGATTCGCCAGGAAGTGCACCACCAGAAGCGCTACTTCAACGGCATCACCGTGGTCGGCGAAGGCGACGGCACCTACCTCAAGCAAAAACTGGTGCCGTTTGGCGAGTACGTTCCGCTGCAGGACATGCTGCGCGGGCTGATTGCCTTCTTCGACCTGCCCATGTCGGACTTCGCCCGCGGCCCTTCTGACCAGGCCATGCTGCAGGCCAAGGGTTATCAGATTGCGCCGTTCATTTGCTATGAAGTGGTGTACCCCGAATTCGCCGCCGGCCTGTCGGCCCAGAGCGACCTGCTGCTGACTATCAGCAACGACACCTGGTTCGGCCGCTCCATCGGCCCGCTGCAGCACCTGCAAATGGCGCAAATGCGTGCGCTGGAGGCTGGCCGCTGGATGATCCGCGCCACCAACAACGGCGTGACCGGGCTGATCAACCCGTTTGGGCAGATCACCGCGCAGATCCCGCAGTTCGAGCGTGGCATTCTCTATGGGGAGGTGGTGCCGATGCATAACCTCACGCCGTACCTGCAATGGCGTTCGTGGCCGTTGATCATTGTGTGTGTGCTGCTCTTTGGCTGGGCGCTGTTGGCGGCTCGGATGGCCAAAACGGTCTGACCTGTGGGAGCTGGCTGCGATGGCGGTGTATCAGTGCCCTGAGTGCTCACTGACCCACCGCCATCGCAGGCAAGCCAGCTCCTACATTTGATCTCCTGTGTTGCACCTATCGGTAGAACAATCGATACCCCACCTGCCCCACCACTTCATTGATCAACTGCCCGCTTTGCCACACCGCCTTGACCTCCGGCATCCAGCCACCCAGCGGTCGGCCATGGTCGACACCCAAAAAGCCCACCGGCCCCGGCACCACGGTGAAGCCGGCCTTTTCAAAACTCCACACCGAACGCGGCATGTGCCAGGCCTGGGTCACTACCACTACACGCTTGATGCCTTGCGGCAACAAAATCTCGGCGCTCATCTGGGCGTTTTCCCAGGTAGTACGGCTGCGCTCTTCTTTCCAGCGCACGGTGACACCGAAGTCATCCTGCATCGACACGGCCATCAGCTCGGCCTCACTGGGCGGCGTGCCGTAGTGCAAGCCGCCGCTGGTCAGCACTGGCAAACCGGATGCCTTGGCCAGCCGCGCGGCAAAACGCTCACGTTCCAGGCCAATACCGGTGGGCTGGTCGCTGCCCCACGCAATATCTCCACGCTCGCGCCCCGAGCCCAGCACCACAATCGCATCGGCACGCTGGGCCAGGGTGGCCCAGTCTTCCCGGGCCAAAGGCGGCTCTGTCTCCAGGGCACGGGCGCCCCATTGCACCATCACTGGCAGGCTGATCAACCACATTCCGCCCAGCCCCAGGGCAAAGCACAAGCCCGCCAGGCGCGGACGGCTGCGGCGAAACCACCAGGCACACGCCAACAACAGCAGAAAAATACCGGGCGGCAACAACAGTTGTTTAATGAAATAACGAAAAGGCATCGGGCATCTCCAAAGATGCCCGAAGCCTAGATGCATCGGGGTTTTGCAACAATCCTTACCGACAACATTTTGATAACGCTAACGGATAACGCGGGGCTCACTTGCACCGCACGGAGCGGAAGTTCTCTGGCCCGCGGCCGGTCGCCAGGTCTTTGAGCCAGATGACCTTGGCCGAATGAGCAGGCGGGGAAGCCTGCCCATGGGAGGCGCGGTCGTGATTCAACGCCAGATAGTTCTTGATCAATTCAAGCTCCGCCTGACTCAAGCCTCGCAACTCCAGCTCCAGAGGCCGTTCATCACGCAATCGGCCTGCGGTTCTTGCGGCGTCCAATGCCCGACCCAAACGGTCGATCAATCCTTCATACAACTGCGGTTTCGTTAAAGTTCGCTGCGATTCAACCATCCCCTCACCTCATTGAAGAAATACTTGCTCCCCACTAAACAGCGTAGCCCCCGTTGCTGCGCCTGCCCGGTGCCGCGACAGACGGCCCTTGGCGCGCAATCAGGGTTTCCCTCGATAGAGTGGGGTCATGTATGCTACGGCGCTTCCTGTAACTCCACTTCCCGCAGGGTTTGGGCACGGACGCGCCGCTTCTTGGTGTCGAACAACCCGGACAGTGCACCGAAGAGGATTAGGCCACCCCTATCCAGTTCAAAAGTAGCCATGCACGAACAATATCAGCCCCGTGAAATAGAAAATGCCGCCCAAACCTTCTGGGACGAGCAAAAGTCCTTTGAAGTCAGTGAACAGCCAGGCAAGGAGACTTACTACTGCCTATCGATGTTCCCTTACCCCAGCGGCAAGCTACACATGGGGCACGTGCGCAACTACACCATCGGCGACGTGATTTCGCGCTACCAGCGCATGCTCGGCAAGAACGTGCTGCAACCCATGGGTTGGGACGCCTTCGGCATGCCGGCAGAAAACGCCGCGATGAAAAACAACGTGGCGCCCGCCAAGTGGACCTACGAAAACATCGCCTACATGAAGACCCAGTTGCGCAGCCTGGGCCTGGCGGTGGACTGGTCCCGCGAGGTCACCACCTGCAAGCCGGATTACTACCGCTGGGAACAATGGCTGTTCACGCGCCTGTTCGAAAAAGGTGTGATCTACAAAAAAAGCGGCACCGTGAACTGGGACCCGATCGACCAGACCGTACTGGCCAACGAACAGGTCATCGACGGTCGCGGCTGGCGTTCCGGCGCGCTGATCGAAAAGCGCGAAATCCCGATGTACTACTTCAAGATCACCGCCTACGCGGATGAACTGTTGTCGAGCCTTGACGATCTGCCGGGCTGGCCTGAACAGGTCAAGACCATGCAGCGCAACTGGATCGGCAAATCCAAGGGCATGGAAGTGCAGTTCCCGTACAACGTCGACTCCATCGGCGAAGCCGGCGCACTCAAGGTGTTCACCACCCGCCCCGACACCCTGATGGGCGCGACCTACGTCGCCGTGGCCGCCGAACACCCGCTGGCCACCCAGGCCGCACAGAACAACCCTGAGCTGCAGGCGTTCATCGCTGAATGCAAAGGCGGCAGCGTGGCCGAAGCCGATGTCGCCACCCAGGAGAAAAAAGGCCTGCCGACCGGCCTGTTCGTCGAGCACCCGTTGACCGGCGAGAAACTGCCGGTTTGGGTCGCCAACTACGTATTGATGCACTACGGCGATGGCGCCGTCATGGCCGTGCCGGCCCACGACGAGCGCGATTTCGAATTCGCCACCAAGTACAGCCTGCCTATCAAGTCGGTCGTGCGCACTAGCTCGGGTGATACCAACCCCGCTCCGTGGCAAGACGCCTACGGCGAGCACGGCACGCTGATCAACTCCGGCGAATTCGACGGCCTGGACTTCCAGGGCGCGTTCGACGCCATGGAAGTAGCCCTGATCAAGAAAAACCTCGGTGCCTCGCGCACCCAGTTCCGTCTGCGTGACTGGGGCATCAGCCGCCAGCGCTACTGGGGTTGCCCGATCCCGATCATCCACTGCCAAGCCTGCGGTGACGTGCCGGTACCGGAAGACCAACTGCCGGTCGTGCTGCCAGAAGACGTGGTGCCGGATGGTGCTGGCTCGCCGTTGGCGCGCATGCCCGAGTTCTACGAGTGCAGCTGCCCTAAATGCGGCGCGCCGGCCAAGCGTGAAACCGACACCATGGACACCTTCGTCGAGTCCTCGTGGTATTACGCTCGTTATGCCTCGCCGCACTATGAAGGCGGCCTGGTGGAGAAATCCGCAGCCGACCATTGGTTGCCAGTGGATCAGTACATCGGTGGCATCGAACACGCCATCCTCCACCTGCTGTACGCGCGCTTCTTCCACAAGCTGATGCGTGACGAAGGCCTGGTGAGCTCCGATGAGCCATTCAAGAACCTGCTGACCCAGGGCATGGTGATCGCCGACACTTACTATCGCCGCGAAGCCAATGGCGCCTACACCTGGTTCAACCCGGCGGATGTCGAGCTTGAGCGTGACAGCAAGGCCAAGGTCATCAGCGCGAAGCTGAAAGCCGACGGCCTGCCGGTGGAAATCGGTGGCACCGAGAAGATGGCCAAGTCCAAGAACAACGGCGTCGACCCACAGTCGATGATCGATCAGTTCGGCGCCGACACCTGCCGCCTGTTCATGATGTTCGCCTCGCCGCCTGACATGAGCGCCGAATGGTCCGACTCGGGCGTCGAAGGCTCGCACCGTTTCCTCAAGCGTGTCTGGCGCCTGGCCCACGCTCATGTCAGCCAGGGCCTGCCGGGCAAGCTGGATATCGGCGCGTTGAACGACGAGCAGAAAGCCGTTCGCCGCAGCATCCACCTGGCTATCCGCCAGGCCAGCCAGGACGTTGGGCAGAACCACAAATTCAACACCGCCATCGCCCAGGTGATGACGCTGATGAACGTGCTGGAAAAAGCCTCGCAGGCGACCGAACAAGACCGTGCGCTGATCCAGGAAGGCCTGGAAACAGTTACCCTGTTGCTCGCGCCGATCACGCCGCACATCAGCCATGAACTGTGGAGCCGTCTGGGCCACAGCGGTGCCGTCATCGATGCCGCCTGGCCGGTGCAGGATGACAGCGCCCTGGTACAGGACACGCTGCAACTGGTCATCCAGGTTAACGGTAAACTGCGTGGCCAGATCGACATGCCGGCCAGCGCCAGCCGTGAAGAGGTTGAAGCAGCTGCACGTATCAATGAGAACGTGCTGCGCTTTACCGAAGGCCTGACCATCCGCAAGGTGATCGTGGTGCCCGGCAAACTGGTCAATATCGTCGCCAGCTAAATCGGATCGGGCGCGGGGCTTGGCCCCGCGCCGAACTAAACCTTTAGGGCCCGATAAGGCCCACCTGGTTTCAAGGGGAGCAACAAAATGATCAAACGCAATCTGCTGGTTATGGGCCTTGCCGTGCTGTTGAGCGCTTGCGGCTTCCAGCTGCGCGGCACCGGCACCAATGAGCTGTCGCTCAAGGAACTCGACGTCAGCGCCCGCAACGCCTACGGCGAAACCGTCACCCAGCTGCGCCAGACCCTGGAAAACAGCGGTGTGCACGTGTACAACGGCGCAACCTACAAACTGATCCTGACGGATGAGCGAGAAACCCAGCGCAATATCAGCTACGCCAGTGCTGGCCGTGCGTCCGACGTCGAGTTGAACACAGCGCTGATGTTCGAAATACAAGGCCGTGATCAGTTGCCGTTGATGGGTGACAAGATCCAGGTGCAGAAAGTGGTGAGCCACGATGGCAACAACCTGGTGGGTTCGGACTCCGAGACCATCCAGGTGCGCAAGGAAATGCGTCGTGAGCTGATCCAGCGCATGATGACTCGCCTGCAAATGCTCACCCCGGAAAAACTGGCTGAGCTGCAGCAAGTGGCCGACAACAAGGCCAAGGCTGACGCCGACGCCCTGAAAGCCGCGCAGGAATATGAAGACAACACACCGAAACAGTCGCCTGTTGAAGTCCCTGTCGAGTAAGCCAGACGGGGCGCCCCTGGCGCCCCGTTCGCCCCGCCTATGAAACTTGCCCCCGCCCAACTCGCCAAGCACCTGCAAGGTGGCCTTGCGCCTGTCTATATCGTCAGCGGTGATGACCCGCTGCTGTGCCAGGAAGCGGCCGACGCTATTCGCACCGCCGCACGCCAACAAGGCTTCGATGAACGCCAGGTCTTCAGTGCCGACGCCAGTTTCGACTGGGGCACGCTGCTGCAAGCTGGCGCGAGCATGTCGCTGTTTGCCGAGAAACGCCTGCTGGAACTGCGCCTGCCCTCGGGCAAGCCGGGCGATAAAGGCGCGGCGGCGTTGATGGAATACTGCTCGCGCCCCGCCGAAGACACCGTGTTGCTGGTCAGCCTGCCCAAGCTCGACGGCAGCGCGCAGAAAACCAAGTGGGGCAAGGCTCTGGTTGAAGGTCCACAGACTCAGTTCATCCAGATCTGGCCGGTGGACAGCAACCAGTTGCCGCAGTGGATTCGTCAGCGCCTGTCTCAATCAGGTCTCGCTGCGACACAGGATGCCGTGGAGCTGATCGCCGCTCGGGTCGAGGGCAACCTGCTTGCCGCCGCCCAGGAGATCGAAAAGCTCAAGCTGATGGCCGAAGACGGGCAGATCACCGTCGAAACCGTGCAAGGCGCAGTGGCCGATAGCGCGCGCTTTGATGTGTTCGGCCTGGTGGACGCCATCCTCAACGGCGAGCCCGCCCACGCCCTGCGCATGCTTGAAGGCCTGCGCGGCGAAGGGGTGGAACCCCCGGTGATTCTCTGGGCCCTGGCCCGTGAGCTGCGCGTGTTGGCGAACATTGCGCTGCAATACAGCCAGGGCACACCGCTGGACAAATGCTTCAGCCAGGCCCGGCCACCGGTGTGGGACAAGCGCAAACCCCTGATGAGCAAAGCCCTGCAACGGCACTCGGCGCAACGCTGGGCGCAACTGTTGCTGGAAGCGCAGCGCATCGATGCACAGATCAAAGGCCAGGCGGCCGGCTCGCCGTGGATGAGCCTGAGCCGTCTGTCGCTGTTGATGGCCGGCCAGCGCCTGGCGTTGCCTGCCGAATAACCACCTCTGTACAACGGCACAAAACCCTGTGGGAGCTGGCTTGCCAGCTCCCACATTGACTCTGCCCACTGCCTATTTGCAACATTTCCCACCTATCGACGGGCTTTACAGCCGGCCCACTTCGGCAGATGATTTGCACCGCTGCATTCCACCCCAAGCGAGAGAATCCACCATGAGCAAAAAGCCATCCAAGCATGGCCCCAACAAGGCCAAATCCATCATCGCCCAGCCACTGTTCCGCAGCCGTCAGGAACGCGCCGGCAAGGGCAAAGGCAGCTACCGCCGCGAAGCCTTCCAGTCTAATAGCTGGGAGGCTTCTTACTTTCTGGCTGCCTGAAGGCAAGCGCCCCTCTGGCATGATAAGGTCTGTACCTGATTTGTAACCCCTGGACCTGTGCATGCCCTCTCGTCTTTCTCGTCATTGGCACCTGCGCCAATTGATCGCTGCCTCCAGCCTCATTCTGCTCGTCGCCTGCGCCGAAAAACCTACCGCTGCGGACGCTCAACCCCTGCCCAAGCTCCAGACGGCCCCGGCTATCGCGCCTGCCGTGGTGGCCCCGTTGGCGGTGGACAATCTCGATATCCAGCCGACCCAGACCTTTGCCGAATGGCAAGCTGGCTTCCGTGCGCAAGCGCTGCAGGCCGGGATCACTGCGGCCGTGTTCGATAACGCTTTTGCCGGCGTCACACCTGATATGGCGGTGATTCGCGCCGACCGCAGCCAACCCGAATTTTCCCGCCCAGTGTGGGAATACCTCGACGGTGCACTGTCGCCGGTGCGCGTGCGCAATGGCCAGGCACTGCTGGTCAAGTACGCCGATATTCTGCAAAGCATCGAGCAACGCTATGGCGTCGACCGCCAGGCGCTGGTCTCGGTGTGGGGCATGGAGAGCAACTTCGGCGCTTTCCAGGGCAATAACTCGGTGATCCGCTCCCTGGCCACCCTGGCCTATGAAGGACGTCGTCCGGCCTTTGCGCAAGCGCAGTTGCTGGCAGCGCTGCAGATCATCCAGCATGGCGATATTCAGGCCGACCAGATGAAAGGTTCCTGGGCCGGGGCGATGGGCCAGACCCAGTTCATCCCGACCACCTACAACACCCATGCCGTGGACTTCGACGGTGACGGTCGCCGCGATATCTGGAACAGCCCGTCCGACGCCCTCGCCTCCACCGCGCATTACCTGCAAAGCTCCGGCTGGCAGAAAGGCCAGCCATGGGGCGTTGAAGTGCAGCCGCTGCCGTCTGGCTTCGACTACAGCCTGGCCGATGGCGGCGTGCGCAAGACCGTGGCGCAATGGCTGCAACTGGGCATCCAACTTCCCCCTGGCGTGAGCCTGCCGGTCAATGTCGACCAGTTGTCCGCCGCCCTGCTGTTACCGGCCGGCTACCGTGGCCCGGCATTCCTGGTATTGGATAACTTCCGCGCGATCCTCAAGTACAACAATTCGTCGTCCTATGCACTGGCGGTTGGCTTGCTGTCGGAGCGATTTGGCGGCGGCGGTGTGATTCGGGGCAGTTGGCCAAAAGATGAGCTGCCACTGAGCCGTTCGCAACGCATTGACCTGCAGACGGCACTCAGCGCCAAAGGGTATGACGCGGGTAATGCCGACGGGATTATTGGCGCCAACACGCGCAAGGCGATTCGGGCTGCACAGCAGGCGCTGGGCTGGCCGGCGGATGGGTATCCGACGGTGAAATTGCTGGAATCGCTGCAGAACCGCTGAAGTGATCGCTCCCACGCTCTGCGTGGGAGTGCTGCCTTGGACGCTCCGCGTCCGCGGCTGAAGAGGGTGACGCAGAGCGTCACTGGAGGAATTCCCACGCAGAGCGTGGGAACGATCAGGCCTTGAACACTACATCCTGCTCCAACACCACCCGCTGCTCCCCCGCATCCAGGCGCACCAAGGCGCCCATCGGCAATGTCAGGTTCGGGTCGCAATGCCCACTGCGCCAGCCTGCCAGCACTGGAATGCACAGCGGCTCAAAGGTCTGCTTCAGCAGATGCGCCAACGCCGCGCTATCCACACCGGCCACATCCCCTACCAGCACACCGGCGACCTGGGCCAGCTTGCCAGCCAATCGCAGGTGAGTCAGCAATCGGTCGATGCGATAGAGCGGTTCGTTGACGTCTTCGATAAACAGGATGATGCCATCAGCGTCTATTTCGTAAGGCGTGCCCATGACCGCGGCGATCATCGACAAGTTACCGCCCAGCAAACGCCCACAAGCCACACCTGGCTCGATTGTGGTCAGCGGGTAGGCCATCGGGTGCGGCAGCACACTGCCGGCGCCCCGTTGGCCACGCAGCAGGCTGAACAAGGAGGATTCGGTGGGCGGCTGTTTGCCACCGAGCAGGTCGGCATTGAGCATGGGCCCGTGGAACGTCACGAAGCCGGCATAGCGGTTGATGGCCAGGTGCAAGGCGGTGATATCGCTATAGCCCACAAATGGCTTGGGGTTGGCGCGCAGCAGGTCGAAGTCCAGTGCATCGAGCAAACGGGGCGTGCCATAGCCGCCACGCAGGCAGAGGATGGCATCGATGTCGGGGTTGGCGAAGGCGGCATGCAAATCGCGCAGGCGCACTTCATCGCTACCGGCCAGGTAGCCGTCGCGCTCGTACACACCGGGGAAAATGTGCAGGTCGTAGCCACGGGCACGCATCCATTGCCGGGCTTTTTCAACATCCAGCGCGGCGGGACCGGCGGGGGCGATCATGCCGAGGGTGCCTTCGGGGCGCAGTGCAGGTACGGCGGCGGTCATCCATGGTTCTCCCTATATGACGCAGAACGAAATGTGGGAGCTGGCTCGCCTGCGATGCAAGCGCCTCGGTGTATCAGTGACACCGAGGTGATGCTATCGCAGGCAAGCCAGCTCCCACACAAGCCCGCATTTCACATTGATTCTGGAGCGGCTTACGAAACCAGGCTCGCCTTGACCAGCTTGGCCTGCTCATCGGCGTGGTACGAAGACCGCACCAACGGGCCCGAGGCCACGTTCTTGAAGCCCATCTTGTAGCCTTCCTCGGCGAACCAGGCGAAGGTGTCCGGGTGCACGAAGCGCTGCACCGGCAAGTGGCTGCGGGACGGTTGCAGGTACTGGCCCAGGGTCAGCATGTCGATGTCGTGTTCGCGCATGCGCTTCATGACTTCGATGACTTCTTCGTCGGTTTCACCCAGGCCCAGCATCAAGCCGGACTTGGTCGGGATGTGCGGCATCATCTGCTTGAATTTCTGCAGCAGGGTCAGCGACCACTGGTAGTCCGAACCCGGGCGCGCCGCCTTGTACAGGCGCGGCACGGTTTCCAGGTTATGGTTGAACACATCCGGCGGCTCGGCAGCGGTGATTTCCAGGGCGACGTCCATACGGCCACGGTAGTCCGGCACCAGGGTTTCAAGCATCACGTTCGGCGACAGCTTGCGGATCTCGCGGATGCAGTCGGCAAAGTGCTGGGCACCACCGTCACGCAGGTCGTCGCGGTCTACCGAGGTGATCACCACATACTTGAGCTTCAGGTCGGCGATGGCGATGGCCAGGCTTTCTGGCTCATTGACGTCCAACGGCTTCGGACGGCCGTGGCCGACGTCGCAGAACGGGCAGCGACGGGTGCAGATGTCACCCATGATCATGAACGTGGCGGTGCCGCCAGAGAAGCACTCGCCCAGGTTCGGGCAGGAGGCTTCTTCGCATACGCTGTGCAACTTGTGTTTGCGCAGCAGCGACTTGATACGGTCGACTTCCGGCGAAACCGGGATGCGCACGCGAATCCAGTCAGGTTTCTTCGGCAGTTCGGTGGTCGGGATGATCTTGACCGGGATGCGTGCAACCTTCTCGGCGCCGCGCAGCTTGACGCCGGCTTCCACCTTGGCA
>NZ_BCBO01000034.1:0-28883 GCF_001320835.1 Pseudomonas sp. NBRC 111138
CCGGGGCTGGACGCTCAGTGATGTCCAGCGTCGGGATCATGGTTTGCACAACATCAGTAGTCATATCAATCGATTCCGCCCGTCAGGGTCGTCTGCTCTGCATAGTCGAGGTGTTTGACGAGCTGCGCGCGCAGCCGGGCACTTACCTCGGCAAATTCTATGGATGTTGCATGGTCACTCAACTGGGTCATCGCAAGCCCGGCGTAACCGCACGGGTTGATCCGTCGGAACGGCGCCAGGTCCATGTCCACATTCAAGGCCAGGCCATGAAAGGAACAACCGTGGCGAATGCGCAGCCCCAGGGAGGCGATTTTCGCGCCATCCACGTATACACCCGGTGCATCGGGCTTGGCCACGGCGGTCACGCCGTAACTGGCCAACAGCTCGATCAGGCACGTCTCCATGCGGCTGACCAGGTCGCGCACGCCAAACCCCAGCTTGCGCACGTCCAGCAGCAGGTAAGCCACCAGTTGACCGGGCCCATGGTAAGTCACTTGCCCCCCTCGGTCGACCTGCACCACCGGAATATCACCCGGCAGCAGCAAGTGTTCGGCCTTGCCGGCCTGGCCCTGGGTGAATACCGGCGGGTGTTCTACCAGCCAGATTTCATCCGGGGCCGAAGTGCCGCGCTCATTGGTAAAGCGCTGCATGGCATGCCAGACCGGCTCGTATGCCATCCGGCCGAGCTCGCGAAAGCCCAGGACTTGCGACATCACAGCACCATATGCACGAAGCCGGTGGCTCGCAGTTCGCTGTTGATGTTGTAGAGCTGGTCTTGATCGGTCGCAACGATGTGCAACTGGATCGTGGTGTACTTGCCGGTGGAGCTTTGGCGCTCGTCTACGCGGTTGTCGTTGATCGTCGCGTGCTTCCTGACGATCTCGAGAATCTTGTCCTTGCGGCCGACACCGGTATCGCTGATCACCTTGACGGGATAATCCGTCACAGGAAATTCGATCTTTGGCGCCTTTACTTCTACGTCTTTATCGGTCATGGCAGAACAGCCTCGTAAGCGCTAAGCCGTGGCGACGGGCAAAGCCCCGCGTTGGATCAACGCGGGGCTTTGCAGGTGCACACAATCAGTTGAACAAGCCGTAGAAGAATAGACGGATGCTATCCCATACGCGGCGGAAGATACCACCTTCCTCGACAGCGTCCAGCGCGATCAGGTCGGCGCTGTGCACCACCTTGTCGTCCAGCTTCACTTCGACCTTGCCGATCACATCACCCTTGGCGATTGGCGCAACCAATTGCGGGTTCAGGGTCATGCTGGCGGCGAGCTTTTTCAGCTGGCCTTTAGGCATGGTCAGGGTCAGGTCGTCGGCCAGGCCGGCCTTGACTTGCGAAGTCGAGCCCTTCCACACCGGCGCGGTCGCCAGTTCAGCACCCTTCTGGTAGAAGGTCTGGGTTTCGAAGAAGCGGAAGCCGTAAGTCAGCAGTTTTTGCGTCTCGGCCGCACGGGCCTGCTCGCTGTTGGTGCCGAATACCACGGCGATCAGGCGCTGGCCATCACGTACGGCGGACGACACCATGCAGTAGCCGGCTTCGTCGGTGTGGCCGGTCTTCAGGCCATCGACGGTCTTGTCGCGCCACAGCAACAGGTTGCGGTTAGGCTGCTTGATGTTGTTCCAGAAGAATTCCTTCTGGGAGTAGATCGCATAGTGCACCGGGTCAACGCGGATGATGGCGCGCGCCAGGATCGCCATGTCATGAGCCGACGAATAGTGCTCTGGGTTCGGCAGGCCGGTCGGGTTCATGAAGTGGCTGTTGGTCATGCCCAGCTCGCCGGCGGTTTTGTTCATCATGTCGGCGAAGGCGTCTTCGCTGCCGGCAATGTGCTCGGCCAGGGCGACGCTGGCGTCGTTACCGGACTGGATGATGATGCCGTGCAGCAGGTCGCTCACGGTGACTTGCGAACCCACTTTGATGAACATCCGCGAACCACCGGTACGCCAGGCGTTTTCGCTGACGGTAACCGGGTCGTTTTCGCCGATCTGGCCGCGACGGATTTCCAGGGTCGCGATGTAGGCGGTCATCAGCTTGGTCAGGCTGGCAGGCGGCAGGCGTACATCACCGCCGTTTTCGACCAGCACGTTGCCACTGGCGGCGTCCATGAGGACCCACGACTTGGCGGCCAGTTGCGGGGAGGCCGGCACCATTTCAACCGCCCAGGCGGCTGGGGTGATGATCAGCGAGATAAGCAGGCACGTACGTTTGGCTAAGGTGGTGATGTTCATCCGTCTCTCGAAATTGCTTATGGAAACTTGCCCTCGCGGGCAAAACTATTCAGACAGCCCGCTTCCAGACTGTCACGTGTTCGGTTGCCCGCTCACCCCTTGCCCCTGGGTTTTTATTGTTCAACGAGCCAACAACCAGGGTTCAAGCGCGCATGCGCGTCTGAGCCATCAATCCGTTACTGCTTATTCTGCGGTGACCACGCTGGGTTGCCCCAGATTGGCCAGACGCACGCTGTTCTGCACTTGCGCCACCTCGCTCGGCGAGCCGATAGGGCCCATGCGTACACGGTGCAAGGTTTGCTGGTTACGCACGATGGAACTGATGAAGACCGGCGCGCTGACCATGCCGCTGAGCTTGGACCTTAACAGTTCTGCCGCATCCGGGTTGGCGAAAGCGCCGACCTGCAGGTATTGCCCACCGGCCATGGAGGCGCCCGCTGCCACGTGAGGTACCACCACGGTATCAGGCGCATGCTGCGCAGGTGGCGGGGTCCATTGCTCGATCTTGCCGGTGGAGGCCGTCACTTGCGGTTGCGGGGTTGGCGGTTCGTTGAGCATCAACGGCGCGGGTTTGCCACGCTGGGCCCAATACTGCGCCGGATCGATGCCTTCGACCTTGACCCGTGCGGTGCCGGTTTCGGCATAACCGAGTTTCTTGGCGGCCGCGTAGGACAAGTCGATGATCCGGTCCGAATAGAACGGCCCACGATCATTGACCCGCAGGATCACGGTGCGATTGTTGTCCAGGTTGGTCACGCGCACATAGCTGGGCAGCGGCAGGGTCTTGTGGGCCGCGCTCATGCCATACAGGTCATACACTTCGCCGTTGGCGGTGTTCTGGCCATGGAACTTGGTGCCGTACCAGGAAGCGGTGCCCGACTGCACGTAAGTCTTGGATTCCTGCAGCGGGAAGTAATTCTTGCCCAGCACGGTATAGGGGTTGGCCTTGTACGGGCCGGTGTGCAGGGTCGGCGTGGCGTCCGGGATTTTCGACACATCCACATCCCACCACGGCGCGCCGTCTTTGTGCGCGCGGTTGATGTCCAGGCCCGGCTGGGCACGTACCACCGCACCGCCCGCCTTCTTGGCCGGCGCACGGTTAGGGGTGGTGGAGCAACTGGCTACCAACAAGGACAACGCGGCGAACGCCACCAGCTTGAGCGGTTTTTTGAACGGCGATACCCGCATTACTTGTTGCCCCGTGCTTGAACCAGCTCATCTGACAGCTGATGCACGGCCATGGCGTACATCACACTGCGGTTATAACGCGTGATTGCGTAGAAATTCTTCAGGCCCATCCAGTATTCAGGGCCATTTGCGCCTTCCAGGCGGAATGCCGTCACCGGCATGTCGTCGCGTGGCGCATTCTGACTCGACCAGCCCAGCGCTCGCAACTCCCCGACGGTCTTGACCGGTTCGATACCTTGGGTCAGGCCCTCGTCAGCGCGCTCGCCCGTGACATCGGCGCGGATAACCACCGGCTCGCCGGCGACCCAACCGTGGCGCTTGAAGTAGCTGGCCACGCTGCCGATGGCATCGTCGGGGTTGCTCCAGATATTGATGTGCCCGTCACCGTCGAAATCCACCGCATAGGCGCGAAAGCTGCTCGGCATGAACTGCGGCAAGCCCATCGCCCCGGCGTAGGAGCCCTTGAGGCTCAGCGGGTCGACCTGCTCTTCGCGGGCCAGCAACAGGAATTCGCGCAGTTCCTTGCGGAAGAACTCGGCGCGGGGCGGGTAATCGAAGCCCAGTGTCGACAAGGCGTCGATCACTCGGTAGCTGCCGGTGTTGCGCCCGTAGAAGGTTTCGATGCCGATGATCGAGACGATCACCTGGGCTGGCACTCCGTACTCCTGCTCGGCGCGGGCCAGTACCGCCTCGTGCTGGCGCCAGAAATCCACGCCGCGGGCGATGCGCGCATCAGTGAGGAACATCGGGCGATAGTCCTTCCACTGCTTCACACGTTCGGCAGGTCGGGAGATGGCGTCGAGGATCGCCTGCTTTTTCTGGGCTTCGCGGAACACGCCCATCAGTTGCTCGCCAGCAAAACCGTAGTCGCGGGTCAGCTCACCGACAAATTCGGCAACCTGGGGAGAGCCATCGTAGTCACCGGCCTGTGCCTCTTGCGTTGCCCCCAGCAGCCCGATCAGGCCCATCCAGGTCGCATGCCGAGTCGCCCAGCCGCGCATTACTTGCATTGACATCTTCACCTTATTCAAACCTGTGCGATCCACTTGCGATGCGTATGAATCGACATCAAAACCCCAAACGCTGACAGCAATGTCACCAGCGAAGTTCCGCCGTAGCTAATGAATGGCAACGGCACCCCAACCACCGGCAGCAGGCCACTGACCATACCGATGTTGACGAAAACGTAAACAAAAAAAGTCATGGTCAGGCTGCCGGCGAGCAATTTGCCGAACAGCGTTTGCGCCTGGGCAGTGATCACCAGGCCTCGACCAATCAACAGCAGATAAATCAGCAACAACGCGCAAATGCCCACCAGGCCGAACTCTTCGCCCATCACCGCGATGATGAAGTCAGTGTGGCTCTCGGGCAAGAAGTCCAAGTGAGACTGGGTGCCCAGCAACCATCCCTTGCCAAATACCCCGCCGGAACCGATGGCCGCCTTGGATTGGATGATGTTCCAGCCAGTGCCCAGCGGGTCGCTTTCCGGGTCGAGGAACGTCAGGATCCGTTGCTTCTGGTAATCGTGCATAAAGAAGAACCACATGGCCACGGCCACGGGCACGGCGGCTGCCAACACGCTGAGGATCCAGCGCCAGCGCAGGCCGCCCATGAACAATACGAACGCGCCACCGGCGAGGATCAGCAACGAGGTGCCAAGGTCCGGCTGGCGCACGATCAACACAAAGGGCACGCCGATCAGGATCAGGCTGATCGCCACGTGCTTGAGCTGCGGCGGCAAGGTGCGCTTGGACAGGTACCAGGCAATGGTGGCGGGCATCAGGATCTTCATGAATTCCGACGGCTGGAAGCGAATCACCCCGGGGATGTTGATCCAGCGTGTGGCGCCCATGGCGTTGTGGCCCATGACGTCCACCACCACCAGCAGCAACACGCCGGCGACATACCCCAAGGGCACCCAGCGCGCCATGAAACGCGGCTCCAACTGGGCGATGACCACCATCGACAGCAGGCCCAGGCCAAACGAGGACGCCTGCTTGATCAGCAGGTCCCAGTTCTTGCCGCTGGCCGAATACAGTACAAAAAGGCTGCCGGCCGCCAGGGTCAGCAGCAGGATCAGAAGGGGGCCATCAATGTGCATGCGTTGCAGCAACGTCGCACGGCGACGCATCACATCTTCGCTGGAGAGGATGCGGTCAAAATTACTCTTCACGGGCCGTAACCTCGGGGCTTGAAGGGGGGCCGCCATACTCGGGCTTGAGCCGGCCATCGTCGGCCAGCAGCCAGGCGTCCATCACCTGGCGTACCACTGGGGCCGCGACGCCGGAGCCGGACTCGCCGTTCTCGACCATCACTGCCACCACGATTTTTGGGTCTTCCGCCGGGGCAAAGCCGACAAACAAGGCGTGGTCGCGGTGGCGTTCCTGGACCTTGGAGCGGTCATACTTTTCGCCTTGTTTGATCGCGACCACTTGGGCGGTACCACTTTTGCCGGCAATGCGGTATTGAGCGCCAATTGCCGCTTTGCGCGCAGTGCCGCGAGCGCCGTGCATCACCTGCTGCATGCCGTGGTTGACCTTGGCCCAATCGGACGGGTCACGCAGCACAATGTCAGGAATCGGATTGTCGTCCACCGGCTTTTCGCCTTCGATGGTCCTGGCCAGATGCGGTCGGTTCCACACGCCTTTGTTCGCCACCAGCGCCGTGGCCTGGGCCAGTTGCAGCGGAGTGGCCTGCATATAGCCCTGGCCGATACCCAGGATCAGGGTTTCGCCGGGGAACCACGCCTGGCGGCGGGTCGCACGCTTCCACTCCCGCGACGGCATCAGGCCGGGGGATTCTTCGAACATGTCCAGGGAGACTTTCTGACCGAGGCCGAACTTGCCCATGTAGGCAGACAGCCGATCAATTCCCAGTTTATGGGCCAGGTCGTAAAAATAGGTGTCGTTGGAGCGCATGATCGCGGTATCTAGGTCGACATAGCCGTCACCGGAGCGGTTCCAGTTACGGTACTTGTGATCGTAGTTGGGCAGCATGTAGTAGCCAGGGTCGTACACCCGGCTTGAGGCCGTGACCACGCCAGCATCCAGGCCGGCAATCGCCACCGCCGGCTTGATGGTCGAGCCCGGTGGGTACAGGCCGCGCAACACACGGTTGAACAGTGGCCGGTCGATGGAATCACGCAGCTCTGCGTAGGCCTTGAAGCTGATGCCAGTCACAAAGGGGTTGGGGTCGAAGCTGGGCTGGCTGACCATCGCCAGCACTTCGCCAGTCTTCGGGTCCAGCGCCACTACGGCACCCCGCCGACCGCCCAGGGCCATCTCGGCAGCTTCCTGCAACTTGATGTCCAGACTCAGGACAATGTCCTTGCCAGGCACCGGATCGGTGCGCTTGAGCACGCGCAATACGCGACCACGCGCATTGGTCTCGACTTCCTCGTTACCTACCTGGCCATGCAACTCGGCCTCGTAGAAGCGCTCGATACCGGTTTTGCCGATGTGATGGGTGCCGCTGTAGTTGATCGGGTCGAGGGTTTTCAGCTCTTTCTCGTTGATCCGCCCCATGTAGCCAACGGAGTGGGCAAAGTGCGGCCCTTGCGGGTAATGCCGCACCAACTGCGCCACCACTTCCACACCCGGCAGGCGGAACTGGTTCACCGCAATACGGGCGATCTGCTCTTCGGTCAGCTCGAACAGGATCGGCACCGGCTCGAACGGCCGGCGCCCCTGCCGCATGCGCTTCTCGAAGACGGCCCGGTCTTCCGGCGTCAGTTGCAGCACCTCGACGATGACATCCAGGACCTGCTTCCAGTCGCCGGAGCGTTCACGGGTCATGCTCAGGCTGAAGCTGGGCCGGTTATCGGCAACCACTACGCCATTGCGGTCGAAAATCAGCCCACGGGTCGGGGGAATCGGCTGCACATGCACCCGGTTGTTTTCCGACAGCGTGGAGTGATAGTCGTACTGGATCACCTGGAGGAAATACAGCCGCGCAATCAGCACGCACATCAGCACCACCACCAAGACAGCACCGAACACCACCCGCGCGCGTACCAGACGTGCGTCTTTCTCGTGGTCCTTGATGCGGATCGGCTGGGTCATCGGGGGCGGCGCAGACTATTTGTGGTAAGGGTGCCCGGACAGAACTGTCCAGGCGCGATACAGCTGTTCACCGATCAGAATCCTTACCAACGGGTGCGGCATCGTCAGCGCCGACAGCGACCAGCGCTGATCGGCCCGCGCACAGACTTCCGGCGCCAGCCCTTCCGGGCCGCCGACCATGAAATTGACCGTGCGCGAATCCAGGCGCCAGCGATCCAGTTCCACCGCCAGTTGCTCGGTGCTCCAGGGCTTGCCGTGCACTTCAAGGGTGACGATGCGCTCATTGGGGCCGACCTTGGCCAGCATGGCTTCGCCTTCCTGACGGATAAAGCGCGCCACGTCGGCGTTCTTGCCCCGGGTATTGAGCGGTATTTCCACCAGCTCAAGCGACAGCTCAGCGGGCAGACGCTTGGCATATTCGTGCCAGCCTTCTTCCACCCACTTGGGCATGCGTGAACCGACAGCGATCAGACGCAGGCGCACAGCCGTTCCTTATTCCTGGTCTTTGTTGAGCTTGTCGAAGTGCGCGTGGCCCACTTCCGGGCTGTGGTGCTTGCCATCGGCGGCACGGCTCTGCTCGGCGCCTTTCCACAGACGTTCCAGGTCGTAGAACTGGCGAGCATTGGAGGTCATCATGTGAACGATCACATCGTCCATGTCCAGTAGCACCCAGTCGCTGTCGCCCTTGCCTTCTTCACCCAGTGGCTTGACGCCCTGGGCTTTGACGGCTTCGCGAACCTTGTCCAGCATCGCGCCGATCTGGCGGTTGGAGGTACCGGTGGCGATGATCATGAAGTCGGTGATGCTCTGCTTGTCGCGCACGTCCAGCACCTGGATGTCCTGGGCTTTAACGTCTTCCAGGGCAGCCACGGCGACTTTCACCAGCTCTTCGCCAGCCAATTCCGGGCCGACATGGGCTTCAACCGGCAGCGGCGCGCTTTTGAAGGTGCCTTTGCGCTTAACTTTGCTTACGTCTTTGTTCGTCATATAAAACTCGTTTTGCTCGTATGTTCGGGCGCTTGCTGCACGGTTCGTGCGTTCAAGCGCGCCTTTTCAGTTCGACGCACGGTACAGCCCGTGCGCATCGATGTAGGCCAGGACCGCGTCAGGCACCAGGAAACGTACCGACTTCCCGCTGGCCAGCAGTTGACGGATCTGGGTGGCGGACACCGCAAGCGGGGTCTGCCAGACGAATGCAATATTCCCGTTCGGCCCGGTCAGGGCCAAGGGGTCACTTACCGACCGCGCGGCCAGCAGGTTGCGCAAGGCATCCGGCGGTTCGCTGTCGGCATCCGGGCGTTGCAAAACCAGGATGTGGCAATGCTGGAGGAGTTCCTCCCAGCGGTGCCAAGAGGGCAGGCCGCAAAATGCGTCCCAGCCCAAAAGCAGAAACAGTGGGTCATCCGCGGCCAATTCGGCGCGCATCAGCTCCAGGGTGTCGATAGTGTAGGACGGTTTATCGCGCTTGAGTTCGCGATCGTCCACCACCAGCGGCGATATACCTTCCACGGCAACACGCACCATTTCCAGGCGTTGCTCGGCGGCCACCTGCGGCGTGTCGCGATGGGGCGGCCGGAAATTGGGCAGCAGGCGCAGCTCATCCAGCGCAAGGGCATCCGCAACTTCGAGGGCACTGCGCAAATGGCCGATGTGCACGGGGTCGAAAGTACCGCCGAGCAGCCCGATGCGTTTAGTCATCAAGTGCGCACATGACCGTCGCCAAACACCACGTACTTCTCACTGGTCAGCCCTTCGAGGCCCACCGGGCCGCGTGCGTGGAGCTTGTCGGTGGAAATACCGATCTCAGCCCCCAGGCCGTACTCGAAGCCGTCGGCAAAACGCGTCGAGGCGTTGACCATCACCGAAGCGGAATCCACTTCGTTGAGGAAACGCCGGGCATCGCTGAAATGCTCGGAAACGATGGCGTCGGTGTGCTTGGAGCCATAGGTATTGATGTGTTCGATGGCCTGGTCCAGGTCGTCGACGATGCGGATCGACAGGATCGGGGCCGTGTACTCGGTGTACCAGTCCTGCTCGGTCGCCTCGATGACGTCCGCACCCAGCAGCGCACGGGTGCGCTCGCAACCGCGCAGCTCTACCGATTTGTCACGGTAGATGGCGGCCAGCGGCGGCAGCACACGCTCGGCAATGCCAGCGTGCACCAGCAGGGTTTCCATGGTGTTGCACGGCGCGTAGCGGTGGGTCTTGGCGTTGTCGGCAATGCGAATCGCCTTGTCGAGGTCGGCGGCGATGTCGATGAACACATGGCAGACGCCGTCCAGGTGCTTGATAACTGGCACCTTGGCATCGCGGCTGACGCGCTCGATCAGGCTCTTGCCACCCCGCGGCACGATCACGTCGACGAATTCCGGCATGGTGATCAGCGCGCCCACGGCAGCACGGTCGGTGGTTTCCACTACTTGCACCACTTCAGCCGGCAACTCGGCCACGGCCAGGCCCTGCTGGATGCAGGCGGCGATGGCGCGGTTGGAATTGATCGCTTCGGAACCGCCACGCAGGATAGTGGCGTTGCCAGACTTGAGGCACAGGCTCGCGGCGTCGATGGTCACGTTCGGACGCGACTCATAGATGATGCCGATCACGCCCAGGGGCACGCGCATCTTGCCCACCTGGATGCCGGACGGCAGGTAGCGCATGTCGCGAATTTCACCGATGGGGTCAGGCAGCTTGGCCACCTGACGCAGGCCTTCGATCATGTCGTCGATACGTGCCGGGGTCAGCGCCAGGCGGTCCAGCAGGGCTGGCTCAAGGCCGTTAGCGCGCCCATTGGCCAGGTCCAGCTCGTTGGCGGCGGTCAACTCGGAGCGCGAAGCATCCAGAGCATCCGCAGCCGCCAGCAGCGCACGGTTCTTCTGCGCGGTGCTCGCACGGGCGATCAACCGCGAGGCCTGCCGGGCAGCGCGACCCAGGCGGGTCATGTAGTCAAGAACGGACTCAGTCATGGTCAGGGAGTCTTGGCAAAGAGGAAAGCGGCAGATTATAGCTGTGACGCCGCCCGACTGACAGCGGTGAGGGGCGGATGGTCGAAATGAACTGTAAAAACCCCAGGTTCAGCCGTAATTAAGGTGAGAGTTGTTATGATTCAGTCACATTTAGCCGTATCAACCCTTGACCGCCATGCCCGACTTTCCCCCGCTGCTCCCCGCCAGCCCGCTGCCCGATAGCTTCTTCGACCGCGATGCCCAACTGCTTGCGCGTGAATTACTCGGAAAAGTCATTCGTCATCGTGTGGGCGATCTCTGGCTTTCGGCGCGAATTATTGAAACCGAAGCCTATTACGTGGCCGAAAAAGGCAGCCACGCCTCACTCGGCTACACAGAAAAGCGTAAGGCTTTGTTTCTGGATGGTGGCCATATCTACATGTACTACGCCCGTGGCGGTGATTCGCTGAACTTCAGCGCCCACGGCCCGGGCAATGCCGTGCTGATCAAATCGGCCTATCCCTGGGTCGACGAAATTTCCGGGGCGGCGAGCCTGGCGCAGATGCTGTTGAACAACCCCAACCCCGATGGCAGCCCACGCCCCTCGCAGAAGCTGTGTGCAGGCCAGACGCTGCTGTGCAAGGCACTGGGCCTGAAAGTGCCGATGTGGGATGCCAAGCGCTTCGATCAGGAACTGCTGTATGTCGAAGACGTGGGCCAGGTGCCCACGCAGATTATCCAGACCACGCGCCTGGGCATCCCCAGTGGGCGCGATGAACACTTGATGTACCGCTTCGTCGATGCTGGCTATGCGCCTTATTGCACGCGGAACCCGCTGCGTCGGGGCCAGGTCGAAGGCCGAGATTATTTTTTGATTTAACGCGCGACACATCCCATGTGGGAGCTGGCTTGCCTGCGATAGCAGTGGGCCAGGCAACTTCAATGCTGGCCATGCCGCAGCCATCGCCGGCAAGCCAGCTCCCACAGTTGAATTTCACCGCCTCAAATTCTGTTTTGTATGCATGGAGTGGATTGTATGGGCCAATGGCTCGATAGCATCACCGGCTGGTTGACCCTCAACCCACAATGGCTGGCAGCCGCGGTGTTTATCGTCGCGTGTGTGGAGTGCCTGGCGATTGCCGGGTTGATCGTGCCGGGCACGGTATTGCTGTTTGCAATCGCCGCGTTGGCTGGCAGCGGTGCGCTGCCTTTGAGTGAAACCCTACTGCTGGGCTTCCTCGGCGGCTTATTGGGCGACGGCGTTTCCTATTACCTGGGCCGCCATTTCCATCAGAACATCCGGCGCCTGCCCGGCCTGCGCCAGCATCCTGAATGGATGAACGGCGCAGAAACCTACTTCCACAAGTACGGAATCGCCAGCCTGTTGGTCGGGCGTTTCATCGGCCCATTGCGTCCCATGCTGCCCATGGTCGCCGGCATGTGCGACATGCCCTTCCCGCGCTTTGCCGCTGTGAGCATCATTGCCGCAGCGGGTTGGACCGTGGCCTATCTGCTGCCGGGCTGGGCTGCCGGCGCCGCGTTCCGCCTGCCGTTGCCGGAAGGCTTCTGGCCGGAAGCGGCGATTATCGCGGCGTGTCTCGCGGTGTTGCTGGGGATGAGTTTGAACAGCAGTTGGCGCGGGCATCGGCGCACCACCTTGTGGATTGGTTGCGCCAGCCTAGTGTTGTTGATCGCGCTGTTTATCGGCTACCCCCATCTCAATGACTTCGACCAGGGCCTGAGCGCACTGGTGCAGGAACATCGCAGCCCGTGGCTGGACGAGGTGATGGTGCGGGTCACCCAACTGGGTGAGTTCAAGAAGATGTTTTTCGCCAGCGCCGTGTTCACTGGCCTGTTGCTGTTGGCACGGCAGTGGCGCCACGCCGTATTTGTCGGCGCCACCCTCGCTGGCGCGGCAGTGATTAACACCGGCACCAAGCTGTTTTTCGCCCGTGGCCGCCCGGAAATCCTAACGGACCCGCTGACCAGCTTCAGCATGCCCAGCGGCCATGCCTCCGGGGCCTTTGCCTTCTTCCTGGCGCTCGCGGTATTGGCCGGTCGCGGCCAACCTACGCGGCTGCGCCTGACCTGGATGCTGCTGGGCTGCATTCCCGCGGCGTTCATTGCCTTGTCGCGGGTGTACCTGGGCGCCCATTGGCCCACGGACATCCTGGCCGGCACCTTGCTGGCAATGACCGTGTGTGCGTTCAGCCTGACGGCAATCGAGCACCGCAGCCCATTGCCAGCCATGTCGCAAAAAGCCTGGTGGCTGGTGCTGCCCGCCGTGGTCGCCGTGCTCGGTTTCATCGCCTTTACCGGCACGCCCCACGCCCTGCTCAGGTACGCCTATTGACCCTTGGCCGGGCCGATCCAGTCCACGGAGGCGCTGCGCCGTTCAACGCAACGTTCGCGGCGCTCCAGCAGCATCTCATCGGCCACTTCGGCGGCGCGCTCGGCGATGTACTCCGCGCCCCGCGTGGCTTCCTGCTGGAGTAATTGCGTGGTCACGCTGACAAAATAAGCGTCCCACGCGACTTGTTCCGAGGGGGTCAGCCGAATCATGGTTATCTCCGATCATTGTTGCGCGATCGGAAAATAGTGCAGGCGGCGCAGTGGAGGCGACCGAGCAAAGTCTGAAAGCTCTGTCAGGCAAATCCGAATCTCAGGTGAACAGCTCGCCCTGCAATTCATCGAGCAACAGCTGGATCGCATCCAGGCGTTGCCCTGGGTCGTCCAGTTGCAGCAAGTCGATCTTGTCGGCCTCGCTAAATGGAAGCAGATAGGCCAACTGATTGCTCAGGGCTTGCTGGCCTTCGGCCTGGCCGCCCATGTCCAGCGAGGCCACCATCGGGTGTTCGGCCAGGGCCTCAAGCAACGCCAGCAAGTCGGCGTCCTCTTCGCCCAGCGGCTGGTCCGGCAATTCTTGCAGCCATTGCACATCAGCCACCAGCAACTGGTCTTTCTGCACGCCGGCCTCACGCACGCGGAAACGACGGCCACCTTCGACGCGAATGCCCAGCAGGCCGTTGTCCTGCTGTTTGAAGTCACGAATCAGCGCTTCACAACCGACAAGCGCATAACCGTCAGGGGCCGTGCCCACTTCCGAGCCATCCAGGATGCACACCACACCAAAGCCTTCGCCCTTTTTCATGCAACGGCCGATCATGTCCAGGTAGCGCGCCTCAAATATCTGCAAGTCGAGGGTGCAGCCCGGGAACAGCACAGTGTTGAGGGGGAATAGCGCCAGACTCATAACGGCTTCCTTAAAACCTGGGTTAAACAATGACCGACACCGCCAACGGCAGGAACACCGCCGTGGCCACGCCCATCAAACTCATGGCCAGCGCCGCGAAGGCGCCGCATTCTTCGCTTTCCTGCAGGGCTACCGAAGTGCCGACAGCGTGGGCGGTCATGCCCAGGGCCATGCCCCGCGCTTCGGGGCTGCGTACACCCAGGCGCGACAAGAGCGCTGGACCGATCATCGCGCCGACCACCCCAGTGATCAATACAAACACCGCCGCCAAGGCCGCCACGCCGCCGATCTGCTCGGCCACCAGCATGGCAATCGGCGAGGTGACCGACTTGGGCGCCATGGTCATCAGCACCCTGTGCTCGGCCCCGAACCACCATCCCAACGCCACACAAAGGCCGGTGGCCAATACCCCGCCTACCACCAGCGTAGTAAATATCGGCCAGAACAATTGGCGAATCCGTCGCAGGTTCAGATAAAGCGGCACCGCCAGGGCCACTGTGGCAGGCCCCAGCAGGATGCCCATGATCTCGGTGCTCTTGCGGTATTCGGCGTAGCTCAGCCCGCAGGTGAGCAGCACGCCGATCACCAGCAGCATCGACACCAGCACCGGCTGCAGGAAGATCCAGCGGGTTTTCTCGAACCCCGCCAGCACCAGTTGATAGGCGCCCAGGGTGATACCGATACCGAACAGCGGGTGATGAATGACCGCCGTCCAGGCGCCCTGCCAGTCGAGGATCATTGGTCCTTCTCCTTGCGCTTGACCATCTGCTGCATCAGCACACCGACAAAGCCCATGGCGATCACCAGCGACACCACCAACGCCCCGACGATGGCCCAGAAATCCGCCACGATGTCCTTGGCATACACCATCACTCCCACGGCCGGCGGCACCAGCAGCAGCGGCAGGTAACGCAACAGGCTGCCGGCCGCCAGGCTCAGGGGCTCGCCGACTTCACCGCGCCAGACCAGAAAGCCCAGCATCAGCAACAAGCCGATGATCGGCCCCGGCAGTACCGGCACCAGTAAATGATTGATCGCCGTGCCGATCAGTTGAAACAGCACCAGCCAGGTCAGGCCACGTAACAGCATCCCGCTCTCCCCCTCAAAACTCGCGCGCATTATAAGCATGCCCGCCCTATGCTCCGGCATTCGCCAAAAGCATGTTGGGTTGACCAGGCTGATTGCCCATGATGATCTACATTGGTTCTCTGTAACCCATAAAAACGCCCCTTATCAACGGGCACATAAGTGATGAACCAAGGAGAGACGCAATGCCCTATGTACCCGTAGCGCAGCTCAAAGATTACGTCGGCAAGGAACTGGGACGTTCCGAATGGCTCACCATCGACCAGGCGCGTATCAACCTGTTCGCGGAAGCCACCGGCGATCATCAGTTCATCCACGTCGACCCGGTCAAGGCGGCGCAAACCCCGTTCGGCAGCACCATCGCCCACGGGTTCCTGTCACTGTCGCTGATGCCCAAGCTGATGGAAGACATCCTGATCATGCCCGAAGGCTTGAAGATGGCCGTCAACTACGGCCTGGACAGCGTGCGCTTTATCCAGCCGGTGAAAGTAAACTCCAAGGTGCGGCTGAACGTCACCCTCACTGACGTCACCGAGAAAAAACCGGGCCAATGGCTGTTCAAGGCCACCGCCACCCTGGAAATCGAAGGTCAGGAGAAGCCGGCCTATATTGCCGAGTCGCTGTCACTCTGCTTCGTATGATCGCCACACCCCCACTGTAGGAGCGAGCTTGCTCGCGAAGGTCGTCAGCGATAACGCGTGCTTGCTGAACAAATGCGGCGCCTGTGAGTTTTCGCGGGCAAGCCCGCTCCTACAGGTGATGGATCCTGCGCATAGACCACTAGGTTCGGCACCCCGGCTACGGCATACTCGGCGCTCAATTATCCGGATCCCGCTATGCGCCCACTCGCTCCCCTTGCCCTTGCCCTGTTGCTCACCGCTTGCGGAGACGGCGAATCGCTGTTGCCGCCCGATGCGCGCTTGCCCGATGGCGGCCGCTACCGTGGCGATGTGGTCAACGGTTTGCTGCAAGGCCAAGGCCGTGTGGACTACCCCAATGGCAGTTGGTACGCCGGCCAGTTCGACAAAGGCCAGTGGCACGGCCAGGGCGAATGGCATGGCAGCAATGGCGAAGTCTATAAAGGTGAATTCAAGCAGGGCCTGTTTGACGGCCAGGGTAGCCTGACCACCTCGGGCAGCAGCTACGTGGGCGGTTTCAAGAACGGCCGACGCAACGGCGAAGGCACCCTCAAAGAAGGGCAGATGACTTATCGCGGCGAATTCCAGGACGACCAGTACTCAGGCCTCGGCCGCCTGGAACTGGCCGACGGCAGTCAGTACCAGGGCCAGTTCGCCCACGGCAAGCCCAATGGCGAAGGCCAGCGCAATGACGACAGCGGCAACCAGTTCAGCGGCCGCTTTGTCGATGGACAACTGGAAGGCAATGGCACTTTCAATAGCGCCGAAGGCGATATCTATGTCGGCCAATTCAAGCAGAACCAGCTCAACGGTAAAGGCCGCTACGAGAACGCCGACGGTGATGTGTGGATCGGCCAGTTCAAGGAAGGCGCGCTGACCGGCAAAGGCGAATTGATCGGGGTCGATGGCAGCCACTATGTCGGCCAGTTCAGTGACTGGCGCTTTACCGGCGAAGGGCGCCTGAACCTCACCGATGGCAGTTTCTATATCGGTGGCTTCGACAGCGACAACTATCAAGGCCGTGGCACCCTGGTACTCACCGACGGCACCGTGCAGTCCGGCACCTGGGTCAACGGCCTGCGCGTGCGCGACGCCGAGGGCAAGCTGCTGCCGGACCCTCTGGAGACCGGCATACTGGCTCAAGGCCGCTTGCTCAATGACGCCCTGGCGACAGTGCCCGCGTCCACTCCGGCCGTCGAGCTATACACGTTGGTGCTGGCCGGCGACGGCAAGCAAAGCGTGTTCCTGCGCGAGGCCGATTACGTCAGCAACCTGCTCGCCACCCGCTTCGGCGCGCGCGGGCAGGTGCGCCTGGTCAACCACCGCGACCATATCGCCGACCGCCCCCTGGCCACCCGCGAAAGCCTGCGCCGCTCGGTGCAAACCCTGGCCGAACGGACCGGACCGGAAGACCTGGTGTTCATTTACATGACCAGCCATGGCACCCATGAGCATGAGCTGGTGCTCGACCAACCGCGCATGGAACTGGCCGACCTGCCCGCCGACGAGCTGGCCGCCGTGCTCGCACCGCTGAAAAACCGCGACAAGGTCATCGTGATCTCCGCGTGTTACTCCGGCGGTTTCATACCGGCGCTCAAAGATGAGCGCACCCTGATCATGACCGCCTCCCGTGCAGACCGCGTGTCATTCGGCTGCTCGGAAGAAGCAGACTTCACCTACTTCGGTGATGCCCTTTTCGCACAAGCTTTCAACCAGACGGATGATTTGCAACACGCCTTCAAACTGGCGCAACTGCACGTGGCCGAACGCGAACAGGCGGACAACTTCGAAGCCTCCGAACCGCAGATCTGGGCCCCTAAAGGCGTGATCGCCCATTGGCAATTATTACGTAAACAGCAGGCACGAAAGGCGCTCGAAAGCGTCTCAATGAATAGCAAGGAAGCCAAAGGCAACTAAGCTGTAACGTGTAACAAGGGGGAAACACCATGTACCTGACACCGCAGCATATCTTGCTGGCCGGGGCTTCCGGCCTCACTGGCGAACACCTGCTCGACCGCCTGCTCAACGAACCCACCGTGACCCGCGTGCTGGCACCCAGCCGCAAACCATTGGCTGAACATCCACGCCTGGAAAACCCGGTGGGCGACCCGGCGGTGTTCCTGCCGCAACTGAGCGGTCGCGTGGATATTGCCTTCTGCTGCCTGGGCACCACGATCAAAAAGGCCGGCTCGGAAGCGGCGTTCCGTGCGGTCGACCTGGACATGGTGGTGGCCTTCGCCAAGCGCGCACGGGAACTGGGCGCGCGGCATCTGATCGTGATCAGTGCGATTGGCGCCGATCCGAAATCCTCGGTGTTCTACAACCGGGTCAAAGGGGAAATGGAACTGGCGCTCCGAGCGCAAGACTGGCCGCAGTTGACCATCGTACGTCCCTCGCTGCTGCTGGGTGAGCGACTGGAACCGCGCCTGGCCGAACAGTTGGCCGGCCCGCTGTCACGGCTTATCCCGGGCAAGTACCACGGTATTGAAGTCTGCGAACTGGCCCGCGCCATGTGGCGCCTGGCGCTGGAAGAACAGGATGGCGTGCGGGTGGTGGAATCGGACGAGTTGCGCAAGCTCGGCAAGTAATGATGCAGGGCTTGTACTGATCGTTCCCACGCTCTGCGTGGGAGCGCCGGTTAGGACGCTCTGCGTCATGCTTGGGACGCGGAGCGTCCCCGACTGCATTCCCACGCGGAGCGTGGGAACGATCCACCGATCCACATCCTATCTACAGCCCGCCCGTGGCGTTGAAGCCCACACCCAGCACCGTCAACACCGACAGTGGCAACAATAAGGTATCGAGCAACGCGCTGGCCGGCAGGTCGAGATGGGGATAGCTCGGGGCCTCGGCACCAAAGCGGTCCTTGGCGCAGCAGCCGCCATTGATCGCGTACAGATCCAGGCGTGTGCCGGCATACACCACCGGGGCGCCCGGTTGCGCGGCATCCAGCGTGCGCGCGGTGGCACAGCCGGTTAGTTGCAGTGCCATCAACAGCAGCAGTGCTTTATTCATCGCCGCCCAGATGGTGCTCGCCCCAACGCGGCAACATGTCCTGGGGAATGTTCAACAGGTTGAGAATGCGCGCCACCACAAAGTCCACCAGGTCATCGATGGTCTGTGGCTGGTGATAGAAACCAGGCGACGCGGGCAGAATGGTCACGCCCATGTTCGACAACTTGAGCATGTGCTCCAGGTGAATGCTCGAATACGGCGCTTCGCGCGGCACCAGGATCAACTGGCGGCGCTCCTTCAAGGTCACATCCGCCGCCCGTTCGATCAGGTTGTTGCAGGCCCCCGTGGCAATCGCCGACAAGGTGCCGGTGGAGCACGGCACCACCACCATCGCCGCTGGCGCACCGGAGCCTGAGGCTACCGGCGACATCCAGTCCTCTTTGCCGTAGACCTTGATCTGCCCCGCCGCTGCGCCGGTGTACTCGGTGAGGAATGCCTGCATCATCTGCACTTTGGAAGGCAGCGCGACATCGGTCTCAGTCGCCAGCACCAATTGCGCCGCCTTGGAGATCAGAAAATGCACCTCACGGTCTTCACGCACCAGGCAGTCGAGCAGGCGCAAGCCGTAGGGCGCACCGGATGCGCCGGTCATCGCCAGGGTGATGCGTTCCGGCCCGCTCATTTCAGTGCCTCGGCCAGCTTGCCGTGCAGGCCGCCAAAGCCGCCGTTGCTCATGACCACCACGTGGGTGCCGGGCTGGGCCAAGGATTTCACATGCTCAATGATGCCTTCCAATGAAACGCAGACTGTGGAGGGCACGGTGCATAGCGCAGCAATCGCGGGCAAATCCCAGCCGAGGTTGGCCGGCGCATACCACACCACCTGGTCGGCATCGTTGACGCTCTCGGGCAGGCCATCACGGTGCGCGCCCAGCTTCATGGAGTTGGAACGCGGCTCGACGATGGCAATAATTTGCGCATCGCCGACGCGCTTGCGCAGGCCATCCAGGGTGGTGGCAATTGCGGTCGGGTGGTGGGCAAAGTCGTCGTAGATGGTAATTCCATTTACTTCAGCGACTTTCTCCATGCGCCGCTTCACACTCTTGAATGCGCTCAAGGCGGCAATGCCCATGGCTGGCACCACGCCAACATGCCGAGCGGCAGCCAGGCTCACCAAAGCGTTGGCCACGTTGTGTTGGCCGGTCATGCCCCAATCGACGATGCCTTGGGGCTGGCCTTCGAACAGCACTTCAAACCGCGAACCGTCTTCGCTGAGCAACCTCGCCTGCCACTGCCCGTCCGCGCCGGTGGTTTGCACCGGGGTCCAGCAGCCCATGTCGATCACACGCTGCAACGCAGGCTCGGTGGTGGGATGAATGACAAGGCCCTCACTTGGGATAGTGCGCACCAAGTGGTGGAACTGGCGCTCAATCGCCGGCAGATCAGGGAAGATATCCGCGTGATCGAACTCAAGGTTGTTCAGGATCGCTGTGCGTGGGCGGTAATGGACGAACTTGGAGCGCTTGTCGAAAAAGGCGCTGTCGTATTCATCGGCCTCGATCACAAAAAACGGCGTCTCCCCAAGGCGCGCCGATACCGAGAAGTTCTGCGGCACACCGCCAATCAGGAAACCCGGGCTCATGCCTGCATGCTCCAGCACCCAGGCCAGCATGCTGCTGGTGGTGGTCTTGCCGTGAGTGCCCGCCACTGCCAGGACCCAACGACCCTGCAGCACATGGTCCGCCAGCCACTGGGGGCCGGAGACGTAAGGCAAGCCTTTGTTCAGTACGTATTCCACCGCCGGGTTGCCGCGAGACATGGCGTTGCCGATGACGACCAGGTCCGGCACCGGGTCGAATTGCGAAGGGTCGTAACCTTGGATCAGCTCAATCCCTTGCGCCTGTAGCTGCGTGCTCATGGGTGGATAAACATTGGCATCGGAGCCTGTTACGTGATGGCCCAGCTCTTTGGCCAGAACCGCCATCGAACCCATGAACGTACCGCAGATACCCAGAATATGAATGTGCATAGTCGACCTCGTAAACATCGAGGCAGGTTAGCGTAGGGTGGGAAAGTTCGCACGCTTTAGCTGAGCACGAAACGCTCGCCGGTAGGATCCGGCACAAGGGAGCTCTTAAACCGTGCTGCCGGCGTTTTTAAGCTCAGCGCCTTTCAAGGTAGCGCGTGAGGCAAAAAACGAGCAGTTCGCAATAACCAGGTTACTCCGACAGCGCCCCTTACTGCATGGCGTCCCGTGAAATGCCATGTTTGCGTAACTTGCGGTACAGCGTATTGCGACTGACCCCCAACTGTTCAGCCACATGGCTCATATGCCAGCGCTGCTGCGCCAACGCGTTGAGCAATGCCTGGCGCTCGGCGTTCTCCAGCGGCGAGACGCACGGCGCATCCACCCTCGCCCCTTGCGGCTGCGCTTGGCGAATCAGTGCCGGCAAGTCTTCAAGACCGACTCGCCCGCCCTCACAGAGCGCCACTACCGTGCGCAACACCGTACGCAACTGCCGCAGGTTGCCGGGCCAGTGGAATGCCAACAGAGCCTGGCGCGCAGGCTCGTCCAGCATCACCTGCTCGGTGCCCGCTTCCTGGGCCAGGAGGAAGTCCAACAGTTGCGACTTGTCACTGCGTTCGCGCAACGGCGGCAGGGCCACTTCCAAGCCGTTCAAGCGGTAATACAGGTCTTCGCGAAAGCTGCCATCGGCCACGCGCTCCAGCAAATTACGGTGCGTGGCGCTGATGATGCGCACGTTCACCGCTTGAGGTTCGCCGCCGATAGGCACCACCAGGCGATCCTCCAGCACCCGTAACAGGCGGGTTTGCAACGCCAGGGGCATGTCGCCGATTTCGTCGAGAAACAGCGTGCCGCCGTCGGCCTGTTGCAGTTTGCCGCGCATGCCTTCTTTAAGGGCGCCGGTGAAACTGCCGGCGCGATAGCCAAACAGTTCGCTCTCGATCAGGTTTTCTGGAATCGCCGCACAGTTCAGCGCAACAAAGGCCTTATCGCCCCGCTGGCTGCCCTGATGCACGGCCTTGGCGAAAGCTTCTTTACCGCAGCCGGTTTCGCCGTTGATCAGCAAGGGCACGTCGCGCTCGAACACTCGCGAGGCCTTGCGTAGCTCATTTTGCAACGCCGGGTCGCCCACGCAGATACCCAAAGGCCGTGGCGCCTGCGGCTTGATGATGGGTACCGGCACACTGCGCGGCTGACCTCGCAGCGCTGCAAACAAAGGCCGGCCATCGCGGGTGCGCAGCGGCCAACTGGCCGTGGCATTCGCGCTGGCCCGCCCCAGTAACTGATCCAGGGAGCAGTCGAAAAATGCCTCCACCGACTGGCCCACCAAGCCGCCGCGCAGCTGCCCCAACAGGTTCAGAGCGCTCTGGTTGACCGCACAAATGCGCCCTTCGCCATCAAACGCCAGCAAGCCTTCGCTGAACAACCCGACCGACTCGGCCTGCAGGTGGAAACGCAACAGCCAGTGGTGTTCGAAGTGGCGCAGGAAATAGCAACTTTCGATCATCTTGGCCGACAGGTTCACCAGCGCCATGGTGTGGAACTGGCTCTGGCGCGACACGGCTTCGCGGGCCGAGGACACATCCAGCACCGCCAGCAATTCACCATGAGGGTCGAACACCGGGCTGGCCGAACAGGTCAGCCCGGTATGACGGCCGCGAAAATGCTCGTCACGGTGGATCGTCAACGACTGCCGCTCCACCAGGCAGGTGCCGATGCCGTTGGTGCCTTCGCAGGCTTCGCTCCAGTCAGCGCCCAGCCATAAGCCGGCGCGCTCGAATATCTTGCGCTCGGACGGCGCGGTGACACAGTTGAGGATCACCCCACGCGCATCGGTGAGCAGCACCGCATGACCGGCGCCGGAGAGTTGCTGGTGCAGGCTGTTCATTTCGCTGCCGGCGATGTGCAGCACTTGGCGCAGGCGTTCGCGACTTTCCAGCAAGCGCCCGTGCTCGAGCACGGTGGGCGCGATGGTCAGCGCCGGGTCGAGGTGGTAATCCTCCACGCAGCGCAGCCAGGAACGGGCGATGGACGGGTCGCTGCCAGGCCCTTGGGAAAGCTCTTGGCCACGGGTGACGGTCAAGACTTGCTGGGCATGGCGACTGAAATGATCGTTATGCATGTTCTTATTATTCTCCCTGCGTGAGAACGCCCAGCATCCCCCAGCCATCCGGCCATTGCAATCCCGGCCCGACCCACCGGTCACAGGCTGTATCGTTTATGGCACAAACTGTCACCTTGCCTGTATCACTCCCGTCACGGCAAAGCCTTGCAACAAAGCCCAACCTCTTGATTCTGCTGGCCCGCACGGCGATGGCCCGACCTTTGCTCTACGCTTTATAACGCGCTCGCAGCGCTGTACTCCGATAAACATAAAAGCAGGAGATGCCCACCATGCGTTATGCACACCCCGGTACCGAAGGCGCCATCGTTTCGTTCAAGGCCAAATACGGCAACTACATCGGCGGCGAATTCGTGGCGCCGGTCGATGGCAACTACTTCTCCAACACCTCGCCGGTCAATGGCAAGCCCATCGCCGACTTCCCGCGCTCCACTGCCAAAGACATCGACAAAGCACTGGACGCCGCCCACGCAGCCGCAGACGCCTGGGGCAAAACCAGCGCCCAGGACCGCTCGCTGGTACTGCTGAAAATCGCCGACCGCATCGAGCAAAACCTCGAACTTCTGGCCATCACCGAAACCTGGGACAACGGCAAGGCCGTGCGCGAAACCCTCAACGCCGACATCCCCCTGGCCGCCGACCACTTCCGCTACTTCGCTGGCTGCATCCGCGCCCAGGAAGGCAGCAGCGCGGAAATCAACGAACTCACCGCCGCCTACCACTTCCACGAACCGCTGGGTGTGGTTGGCCAGATCATCCCGTGGAACTTCCCGCTGCTGATGGCCGCGTGGAAACTCGCACCGGCCCTGGCCGCCGGTAACTGTGTGGTGCTCAAGCCAGCCGAGCAAACGCCGTTGGGCATCAGCGTGCTGATGGAGCTGATCGGCGACTTGCTGCCACCGGGCGTGCTGAACGTGGTGCACGGTTTCGGCAAGGAAGCTGGCGAAGCCCTTGCCACCAGCAAGCGCATCGCCAAGATCGCCTTTACCGGTTCAACGCCTGTGGGCTCGCACATCATGCATGCCGCGGCCGAGAACATCATTCCGTCCACGGTCGAGCTGGGCGGCAAGTCGCCGAACATCTTCTTCGCCGACATCATGAAAGCGGAACCTGCATTTATCGAAAAAGCCGCCGAAGGCCTGGTGCTGGCGTTCTTCAACCAGGGCGAAGTGTGCACCTGCCCTTCCCGCGCTCTGGTGGAAGAGTCGATCTACGACGACTTCATGAAAGTGGTGATGAAGAAGGTCGAGTCGATCAAGCGTGGTGACCCGCTGGACACCGACACCATGGTCGGCGCCCAGGCGTCCGAGCAGCAGTTCGACAAGATCCTGTCCTACCTGGAAATCGCCAAGGGCGAAGGCGCGCAATTGCTCACCGGCGGCAAGGTCGAGAAGCTCACGGGCGACCTGGCCACCGGTTATTACATCCAGCCGACCCTGCTCAAGGGCACCAACGACATGCGTGTGTTCCAGGAAGAAATCTTCGGCCCGGTGGTAAGCATCACCACTTTCAAGGATGAAGCCGAAGCCCTGGCGATTGCCAACGACACCGAGTTCGGCCTGGGCGCCGGCCTGTGGACCCGCGACATCAACCGCGCCTACCGCATGGGCCGGGCGATCAAAGCCGGCCGCGTGTGGACCAACTGCTACCACCTGTACCCGGCGCATGCCGCGTTTGGTGGTTACAAGAAGTCTGGCGTGGGCCGTGAAACCCACAAGATGATGTTGGATCACTACCAGCAGACCAAGAACTTGCTGGTGAGCTACGACATTAATCCGTTGGGCTTTTTCTAACCCCACTGAAGCAACAACCGTCACTGTAGGAGCGAGCTTGCTCGCGAAGAACGTTAACGATAACGCGAGCAGCCTGACTCCCCGAGGCGCTCGCAAGTTTTTCGCGAGCAAGCTCGCTCCTACATTAGCGGCGTGTATCAGCCAAATAAGGGGTAGCTGACAGGCCGCTATCGCAGGCAAGCCAGCTCCCACATTTGATATCACAAGCAATTGCTACCTCGTTCGGCACACAGACGCCGAGTCAAAAACAATAAGAATGGAAGGTACTTCCCATGCCTAGCGAACCCACTGGTTCTTCTGTCGACTTCGAAAAAGTCGGCACCGATTATTTTCAACAACGCGAACTGAAAAAAGGCGCCGCCGGCTGGGTACTACTGGTTGGCCTTGGCGTCGCCTATGTTATTTCCGGCGATTACGCCGGCTGGAACTTTGGCCTGGCCCAAGGCGGCTGGGGCGGCATGTTCCTCGCCACTTTGCTGATGGCCACCATGTACCTGTGCATGTGCTTTTCCCTGGCCGAGCTGTCCTCCATGATCCCCACTGCTGGCGGTGGCTACGGTTTTGCCCGCAGCGCATTCGGCCCTTGGGGCGGGTTCCTCACGGGTACTGCCATCCTTATCGAATACGCCATCGCCCCCGCCGCCATCGCAGTGTTTATCGGCGCCTATTGCGAGTCGTTGTTCGGCATTGGCGGCTGGATGATCTACCTGGCGTTCTACATCATCTTTATTGGCATCCACATCTTTGGTGTGGGCGAAGCCTTGAAGCTGATGTTCGTGATCACCGCTGTCGCCGCGATTGCCCTGGGCGTGTTCCTGGTGTCGATGGTGCCGCACTTCAACGTCGCCAACCTGCTGGATATACCCGTGACCGAGGCCAAGGGCGCCAGCAGCTTCCTGCCGTTCGGCTACGTCGGCGTGTGGGCCGCGATCCCTTATGCCATCTGGTTTTTCCTGGCGGTGGAAGGCGTGCCGCTGGCCGCTGAAGAAACCAAGAACCCCAAGCGCGACCTGCCGCGCGGGCTGATCGGCGCGATTGTGGTGCTGACCAGTTTTGCCCTGTTGATCCTGGTGATCGCGCCGGGCGGTGCGGGGACGTACGCGCTGATCAAATCCGGCAACCCGCTGGTTGAAGCCTTGGCGTTGTCCTACGGCGGTTCCACCTGGATGGGCAGCTTCGTCAACCTGGTCGGCCTGGCCGGTTTGATCGCAAGCTTTTTCTCGATTATCTACGCCTATTCGCGGCAGATCTTTGCCTTGTCCCGTGCCGGTTACCTGCCGCGCAAATTGTCCGAGACCAACAAGAGCAAGGCGCCAGTATTGGCACTGGTGATCCCCGGGATTATCGGCTTTGGCCTGTCGCTGACCGGCCAGGGCGACTTGCTGATCCTGGTGGCGGTGTTTGGCGCCACCATTTCCTACGTATTGATGATGGCCGCCCACATCACCCTGCGCATCCGTCGCCCTAAAATGGAGCGGCCATACCGCACGCCGGGTGGCATCTTCACTTCGGGCGTGGCGCTGGTGCTGGCTTGCGTGGCCGTAGTGGCTGGCTTTCTGGTGGACCCGCGTGTGGTGATTGGCGCGGCGATCATCTATGGAGTATTAATTGCTTACTTTGCTTTCTACAGCCGGCATCACTTGGTAGCAGGCACGCCGGAAGAGGAATTCGCGGCGATCCAGGCCGCAGAGGCCGCTCTGCACTAACTGCCGAAAACCTCGACGCGGTGCCTTGCCCACAGCAGGCCCGCGTCATCAAGGAGACACTGTATGGCAAGTTTTTCCCACGCGGTGGGTGCTCAAACCTACCGCTTCGACAGCCTCAAGGACGTGATGGCCAAGGCCAGCCCCGCACGCTCCGGGGACTTCCTCGCCGGTGTCGCCGCCCAGAATGACGGTGAGCGTGTGGCGGCGCAGATGGCGCTGGCGAATATCCCGCTCAAGCACTTCCTGCAAGAAGCACTAATTCCTTATGAAAGCGATGAAGTCACCCGGCTGATCATCGACACCCACGATAAACAGGCGTTTGCAGCGGTCAGCCACCTAACCGTCGGCGGCCTGCGCGACTGGCTGCTCAGCGATGCGGCTGATGAACATACCCTACGCGCATTGGCGCCAGGGCTGACACCGGAAATGGCCGCGGCCGTGTCCAAGATCATGCGCGTGCAAGACCTGGTGCTGGTGGCGCAAAAGATCCGCGTGGTCACCCAGTTTCGCGGCACCCTGGGCCTGCGCGGGCGCTTGTCCACGCGCTTGCAGCCCAACCACCCCACCGACGAACCGGCCGGCATCGCCGCGAGCATTCTCGACGGCCTGCTGTACGGCAACGGCGACGCCATGATCGGCATCAACCCGGCCACCGACAGCATCGCCTCGATCTGCGCCATGCTGGAGATGCTGGACGCGATCATCCAGCGCTACGAAATCCCCACCCAGGCCTGCGTGCTCACCCACGTCACCACCTCCATCGAAGTGATCAACCGCGGCGTACCGCTGGACCTGGTGTTTCAGTCAATTGCCGGTACCGAAGCGGCCAATGCCAGTTTCGGGATCAACCTGAACGTGCTGCAGGAAGGTTACGACGCGGGCTTGAGCCTCAAGCGCGGCACCCTGGGCCAGAACCTGATGTACTTCGAAACCGGCCAGGGCAGCGCCTTGTCGGCCAATGCGCACTTTGGCGTCGACCAGCAAACCTGTGAAACCCGTGCCTACGCCGTGGCGCGGCACTTCAAGCCGTTTCTGGTGAACACCGTGGTCGGTTTTATCGGCCCGGAGTACCTGTACAACGGCAAGCAGATTATCCGCGCCGGCCTGGAAGACCACTTCTGCGGCAAACTGCTCGGCGTGCCCATGGGTTGCGATATCTGCTACACCAACCACGCCGAAGCCGACCAGGACGACATGGACACCCTGCTGACCCTGCTCGGCGTGGCCGGCATCAACTTCATCATGGGCATCCCCGGCTCTGACGACATTATGCTCAACTACCAGACCACCTCGTTCCACGATGCCCTGTACGCCCGGCAAACATTGGGTTTAAAACCGGCACCGGAGTTCGAGCAGTGGCTGGCGAAAATGGGCATCTTCACGCAGGCTGATGGCAAGGTGCACTTTGGCAACAGCCTGCCACCGGCCTTTCGCCACGCCTTGGCGCAATTGGGATGAAGGAGCCGACCGTGCAACCAGAATTGCCTGACAACCCGTGGCTGGAACTGCGCCGCCTGACCCCGGCGCGTATTGCCCTGGGCCGCACCGGCACCAGCCTTCCCACCAGCGCCCAACTGGACTTCCAGTTTGCCCACGCCCAAGCGCGGGACGCGGTGCACCTGCCCTTCGATCACGCCGGGCTCAGCCACCAACTGGCCGAACGCGGCCGAGACAGCCTGTTGTTGCACAGCGCCGCCACGGACCGGCACATCTACCTGCAACGCCCGGACCTTGGGCGACGCCTGAGCGATGAGTCGGCGCAAACGCTGCGCGATTACGCCCTGGCCCAGCCCGGTGGTGTGGACTTGGCCATCGTGGTGGCCGATGGCCTGTCGGCACTGGCCGTGCATAAACATACAGCGCCGTTTCTGGCGCGCTTGGAAGAACAGACCCACGTCGAAGGCTGGTCCTTGTCACCGGTGATCCTGGTGGAGCAAGGCCGCGTGGCGGTGGCCGATGAAATCGGGCAGCTACTGGGCGCCAAGATGGTGGTGATCCTGATCGGCGAACGACCGGGGCTCAGCTCGCCGGACAGCCTGGGCCTGTATTTCACCTACAACCCCAAGGTCGGCCTCACCGATGCCTATCGCAACTGCATCTCCAATGTGCGGCTGGAGGGCTTGAGTTATGGCATGGCGGCCCATCGCCTGCTGTACTTGATGCGAGAAGCCTGTCGCCGGCAGTTGTCAGGGGTCAATCTCAAGGATGAGGCGCAGGTTCAGACCCTCGAATCCGACGACCCGAACCTGATGAAGGGCAATTTCCTGCTCAGTCCGGCGGATGACCGCTAGCGGCACGATTGCGCTTTTTGGCGTCATTAGGCAGCATCGAGTCACGGCCGCTCGTGTGGTCATACCCCATTTGGAAGTTGAGGCCTGGCATGCGGATTACTCAAGCGACCCTGGAACACCTGGACCTGTTGACCCCGTTGTTCGTCAAATACCGCGAGTTCTACGGGGCCTTGCCGTTCCCGGACTCGTCACGGGCCTTCCTGGAGAAGCGCCTGCGACGCAAGGAGTCGGTGATCTACCTGGCCCTGGCCGACGATGACGACAAGCGGCTGCTGGGGTTTTGCCAGCTGTACCCGAGCTTTTCTTCGCTGTCGCTCAAGCGGGTGTGGATCCTCAACGACATCTATGTGGCCGAGGATGCGCGCCGGCAACTGGTGGCGGACAACCTGATGCGCACGGCCAAGAAAATGGCCAAGGACACCCACGCGGTGCGCCTGCGGGTATCGACCAGCAGCGATAACGACGTGGCGCAGAAGACCTACGAGTCGATTGGGTTTCGCGAAGACACCGAATTCAAAAACTACGTGTTGCCGATCAACGAAGACTGAAAACCGGTAAGCCAAACACCGCAATATCCTTGTGGGAG
>NZ_BCBO01000035.1:0-75118 GCF_001320835.1 Pseudomonas sp. NBRC 111138
CTGGCTTGAAGCCTCACCCCTTCACAATTTCGCGACACTCCCCGCTACAAAAGCCACACGCTTTTCACCTCTCAATCCGTATAATGCCGACCTTTCAGGGTTGTAAGAACCGCGACAATTACTTGTAGCCTTATTGCCCGAGCTTCCGCACAAGCCCGCTGAGTCGGGCTATTCACACAGGTGCCATCCATGGATTTCAACCCGCTCGACCTTATCCTGCATCTCGACGTCTACCTCGACATGCTGGTAACCAATTACGGTCCGTGGATCTACGCCATTCTGTTCCTGGTGATTTTTTGCGAAACCGGCCTGGTGGTCATGCCTTTCCTGCCGGGCGACTCCTTGCTGTTCATCGCCGGTGCTGTAGCGGCTGGCGGCGGTATGGACCCAGTCCTGCTGGCCGGCCTGCTGATGCTGGCGGCCATCCTCGGCGATAGCACCAACTACGTGATCGGACGAACGGCGGGCGAGCGCTTGTTCAGCAACCCGAACTCCAAGATCTTCCGCCGCGACTACCTGCAAAAAACCCACGACTTCTACGACAAGCACGGCGGCAAGACCGTGACCCTGGCGCGCTTCCTGCCGATCCTGCGCACCTTCGCGCCGTTCGTCGCGGGCGTGGCCAAGATGCCGTATCCGCGCTTCTTCGGCTTCAGCGTACTGGGCACCATCCTGTGGGTCGGTGGCCTGGTGACCTTGGGTTACTTCTTCGGCAACGTGCCTTTTATCAAGAAGAACCTGTCGCTGCTGGTGGTGTTCATCATCCTGCTGTCACTGGTGCCGATGATTATTGGCGTAGTGCGCAGCCGCTTTGGCCGCACGTCCTCCGAAGCCAACCCGCACTGACCCCCCCGTGTGGTCCCTCAGCGCCTGGCGTCGCCGGCGCCTGCTGGCCAAGCACCCGATTGCCGATGACACCTGGCAACGGGTGCGCCACCACCTGACCTTCCTCGACGGCATCACGCCGGAGCAAGACCAGTGGCTGCGCGAAGCCTGCGTGGTGTTCCTCAGCGAAAAACACCTCACCGCCCTGCCCGGCGTCGAACTGCACCAGGAACAACGCCTGGTGCTCGCCGCCCAGGCGCAATTGCCGCTGATGAACCTGGGCGACCTCGACTGGTACCAGGGTTTCCATGAGATCGTGCTGTACCCCGACGACTTCCTCAGCCCGCAACGCCATCGCGATGCCAGTGGCGTGGAGCACGAATGGGACGGCGAACACAGCGGCGAAGCCTGGCAACAGGGCCCGGTGATTCTCGCCTGGCCTGGTGTGCTCGCCAGCGGCCAATGGGAAGGCTACAACCTGGTCATCCACGAACTGGCGCACAAGCTGGACATGCTCAACGGCGACGCCAACGGCTTGCCGCCTCTGCACCATGACATGCGCGTGAAGGACTGGGCCAGCGTCATGCAAGGCGCCTTCGATGACCTCAACCGCCAGTTGGACGCCAACCCGGACGCCGAGACCGAGATAGACCCTTACGCTGCGGAAAACCCGGCGGAGTTCTTTGCCGTCACCAGCGAGTATTTCTTCAGCGCCCCGGATTTACTGGTCAACAGTTATCCACAGGTGTACGCCCAACTCAGCCGCTTTTATCGCCAGGATCCCCTGGCCCGCCTGACTCAACTGCAAGCCAGCGACCCACGTTATCAGCCACAAGGCGAATGACCGTACGACGCTTGGCGCATGGCATCGGCGTCAGAATATGCCTATAATCGCCGCCACTTTTAGGCCAATCCGGCCATGTCATATGGCCAACTAACGGGGGCAACGCCCAATGAGCTACAGCAAGATTCCGGCTGGCAAAGACCTGCCGAACGACATCTACGTCGCCATCGAAATTCCGGCCAACCACGCGCCGATCAAATACGAAATCGACAAAGACAGCGACTGCCTGTTCGTTGACCGTTTCATGGCCACCCCGATGTTCTACCCGGCCAACTACGGTTTCATCCCCAACACCCTGGCTGACGACGGTGACCCGCTCGACGTGCTGGTCGTGACCCCTTACCCGGTCACCCCAGGCTCGGTTATCCGCGCCCGCCCAGTCGGCATCCTGAACATGACCGACGACGGCGGCGGCGATGCCAAAGTCATCGCAGTGCCACACGACAAGCTGTCCCAGCTGTATGTGGACGTGAAGGAATACACCGACCTGCCGCCACTGCTGCTGGAACAGATCAAGCACTTCTTCGAGAACTACAAAGACCTCGAAAAAGGCAAATGGGTGAAGATCGACGGTTGGGGCAACGCAGACGCCGCCCGCGCCGAGATCATGAAGTCGGTTGCTGCCTACAAAGGCTGACACCCGCACCTCATTGCCACGGCAAATAAAAAGCCCCGTTAATTCGGGGCTTTTTTATGGGCCAGACTAAACATCAAGTTCAATGTTTAGTTGCAGCGTTTAACCAAGTTGCACATATGAAAGATCAAGCCATAACTAAGCCAGATCCTACAACTGCAAATCAACGCATGGTTTATTTGATGGGACTTTCCGGCCAGTAAACTCTGCGTTTATGAATACATCAGGTGATCGTTTAAAAGCACTACTACGGGAAGTTCATCTTTCCGCCTCCGACTTCGCCAAGAACCGCGGCGTCACGCCTCAGCACGTGAACAACTGGTTCAAACGCGGCGTCCCCATGGGCCGACTCAACGAGATCGCAGAATTGCTGTGCGTCTCAAGTCGCTGGTTAAGCGACGGTAAAGGCCCCAAGCACCCGCCTGCCAACTACCTGTTGGAAGGCCCCATCGCAAGGATTGCAACTACCCGCGAAGACACAGGCAAATACCTCACAGGCCCCGCCTGCCGCCCGGAAAAAACCGACGTGGAGATTCCTCTCCACCCCACCTTTACCTCAACCGAACGCATCCGCGTCTCCCTGCACAATTTGGAAACTCTCAACGTCAACCCCGACCGCGCGATAGGCGCCTACATGGTCGACAACAGCATGATCGACATCATCCAACAAGGCGCCACCCTCGCCATCGACCGAGGCCGCACCCAAATCATCGACGGTGAAATCTACGCCGTCGAACACGACGGCATGCTGCGCATCAAATACCTCTACAACCGTCCTGGCGGCGGCCTGCGCATGCGCAGCCACAACGCCAGCGAACACCCGGACGAATACCTCAACCATGAGGAGCGCTTCGAACAAAGCTTCAAGATCGTCGGCTGGGTATTCTGGTGGTCCACCCTCAACAACCGCCGCCCACCGGTGCCACTGGATGAACACCTGCTGGGCTGGGAAGGCTCTAAATCGGAACCGGAGGTGGGCAACTGAGGTGAATGTGGGTATCATGCGCCGCACATTTGGCAGGGGTCGCTTTTAGCTGATTTCCTGCCGGCGAAGCGGAGGAGTTCCCGCGGATGCCCCTACTATTCAGCCTGACGCAATGTGGGCTGAGCGATTTGAAGGCTGGTGAGGTTTGTCAAAAACAAGCTGAGGCAGTCCCCGAGAAGCCGGCCACAAGCCGGCTTTTTAATGCCCGTAAAACACAGTTCAATTACCCAACAGCTGCTGGCCCACCCTTCAATCAATGTCATTGAGGCAGACAATTCATTCCTGTTCTGCGCAGCGACCTGAGGCCTGAAATCGCGCCTTAACCATTGTCCACCTTGAGTTGACAGTAAGACTCCTCCCACCCGATTTATCCCCCGTCACCCACCCATTAATCTGTGCCCATGTTGAACGCAACGCCCAACCAACCTAAACAAAAAAAGGATTCACCATGAGCACTGCAACCTACAACCGCTTGAACAAAGACGACGCCATTGTTCTGCTGGTCGACCACCAGACCGGCCTGATCTCCCTAGTGCAGGACTTCTCCCCCAACGAGTTCAAGAACAACGTGCTGGCCCTGGCTGACCTGGCCAAGTTCTTCAACTTGCCGACCATCCTCACCACCAGTTTCGAGCAAGGCCCTAACGGCCCGCTGGTGCCGGAGTTGAAGGAGATGTTCCCGGACGCGCCGTATATCGCTCGCCCTGGTCAGATCAATGCCTGGGACAACGAGGATTTCGTCAAGGCGATCAAGGCCACCGGGCGTAAGCAGATCATCATTGCCGGTGTGGTGACGGATGTGTGTGTGGCGTTCCCGACGTTGTCGGCGCTGGCGGAAGGGTTTGAGGTGTTTGTGGTGACGGATGCGTCGGGCACGTTCAACACCACGGTGCAGCAGGCGGCGTGGAGCCGGATGACACAGGCCGGTGCACAGTTGATGAACTGGTTCTCGGTGGCGTGTGAGTTGCACCGCGACTGGCGCAACGATATCGAAGGGCTGGGGAATCTGTTGTCCCAGCGGATTCCTAACTACCGCAATTTGATGAACAGCTACTCGGCCCTGTCTGCTCGCCAGAGCTAAGACTGCCATGCTCCGTATTGAGCCTGCCTGAAAAGGCAGGCTTTTTTATGGGTGTAGATTGAGATGCGTGTGGGTGACGCGGAGCGTCACTGGATGCATTACCACGCGGAGCGTGGGAACGATCAAGCGGAGCGTGGGAGCGATCAACTTCCTTAATCCAGGATCAAGTGCGGCAGAAACCGGCTTGAGTCCTTGGTGATCAAGCTATTGTCCTCTCGCACACCTATTCCAGCGGCCTGGTCGCCAATTACCCAAGAGCCGATCAGCGTGTAGCTGTCCCCAAATTTTGGCAGCGGTGCGAACTCCTGAAGGATGAATGGCGCATCCGTGTAGGGGCCGTCTTCTTTTACGATCAGGCCGTCGGCGGTTTGTAGTTCGATGTTGGCGCCTTCCCGGGAGAAGAACGGTTTGCGCACCCAACCTTTTGGTACGGCCTTGCCTGGGTCGGTGTCCAGGTGGCACGCGAGCAGGTTGGGGTGGCCTTTGTTGAATTCCCACAGCAGCGGCAGGATGCCTTTGTTGGAGAGGACGGATTTCCACGCGGGTTCGAAGAACTGCGTGTCGCTCTGGGCAATCGCGGCACCAAAGGGCTCGTGGAAGATGAACTCCCAGGCGTGCAGTTTGAACAGGTGGGGGATCCAGCGATCTTCAAGGTCGACGAAGCGGCCTTCGCTGGTCAGGCCGATGTCTTCGACGTCGATGTGGCGCGATTCGATGCCGACCTTTTCGGCAACCAGACGCAGGTAGTCGGTGGTGCCTTTGTCTTCGATGGAGTCTTTCATCGAGGCGAAGTAGAACGGCTGGTTGACCTGCAGTTGGGCGAAGGCCTGGTGCAGTTTGGTGTCGATGCTATTGAACTGGTCGGCGTGCTTGGGCAGCAGGCCACGCTCGATGCATTGTTCCAGCCAGCCCCACTGAAACGCGGCTGCTTCGTAGAGGCTGGTGGGGGTGTCGTAGTTGAGTTCCAGCAACTTGGCGGGCCCGCTGCCGTTGTAGGAGAAGTCCATGCGCCCGTACAGGTGCGGGTGACCTTCGAGCCATGAGGTTCGGATCATGTCGTAGAAAGGCGCGGGGATGCTCAGGCGTTCAAGCAGTTCTTCGCTGTGGACCACGCGGGCGACGAGGTCCATGCACATGTCATGGAGCTCGGTGGTCGGGTCTTCGAGGTCGCGCTCGATTTGCTTGAGCGTGAACTGGTAGTACGCGCTTTCGTCCCAGTAAGGTTCGTCGTCGATGGTATGGAACAGGAAGCCAAGACTCTCGGCTGTGTGTTTCCAGTCATGACGCTCTGCGCATTGGATCTTCTTCATGGCCGGTTTCCTTAGCTGCTTGACCCGCCGCCCCAGCCGCTGCGTGCGCTGGCTTTGCTGCCGAAGCCGCCGCGGGAGGTGGCCGATGAAACCGAGCTCGACTTAGGTGAAGAGCGCAGCGTGTTGGTGTAATTGCTGCTGCCGTACCGGGCCTGATTGGAACGGCCAAAGGTCGCGCCATTGGACACGCGCTGGTTGAGCGTCGAATTACCGTAGTTGCCGCGATCATCGCGATAGCGGTACACCGGTTCCGAACGGTAGCTGTTGCGGTTGTTGCTCAGCATGTTGCCGATCAGCAAGCCGGTCAGCAGGCTGCTGGTGGAGAAGCCTGAGCCGCCGCCGCTGGCCTGAGCGTTGGCCGCTTGCGCATTGGCAGCGTCGACCTGGGATTGGGTCACCTGGCCTTCGGCGGTCAGTTCGAAACCGCCCAAGCGCGGGATGAATTTGCCGGTGGAGTCTTGCTGGCACCAATCAGCGACAAAGTCGGCGTCGCAATCGGCCTGGCTGTCATACACCGGCGCAATGCGGCGATGCTCGGCCATGGCCGTCATGTAGGCGTCCGAGCAGACGTCCACCGGAAGCTTTTCATCGGCGCATTGCTGTACCGACTGGAAGTTGTACTTCTTTTGCAGGTCGTAGGTTTTTTCCGTTGGGCCACAGCCGGATATCGCCATGGCGACCGACGCTGCCAGCGACAGCTGGACGTACTTGCTTCGTTTCATCGGGAGCTCCGTGGGCAATCAGTTCGAGGTGGGCGTCATGCACGCGGCATTCAGCATGCCGACGCTGATGGCCACCGCGGCCACGTAGATACCGGCCGCCAGTTCGCCCTTCTTGATGCGCTCGGACGTGCCTTTGAGCACCAGGCTGGTCAGCAGGAACGCCAGCAGTTGGACGACGGCGGCGATCACGGCCCAGACGATGAAGTCGAGAACGTTGATCGAGTAGGCAATCACGTTGCTGGCCGGAATGGCGAAACCGACGATGGCACCGCCCAGGGCGACCGCTGCGGAGGTGTTGCCCGCACGGATCAGTTCGAACTCCTTGTGCGGGGTGATGCGGGTGTAGATGAACTGGAACAGCGCGAACAGTACCGCAGCCCCCAGGATGTAGAGGACAAAGCCGAGCACCGCAGCTTTGTTGAGGGAGATGGAGAGTGCTTCTAGCATGGACGGCTTCCTTTTTTAGAGCGTAGTCAGGTCGGTGGTGTACAGCGAAATGCCCAGGGATGTGCTCAGGCTGATGGTGCCTTCGGCATCTTCTTCGACGGAGAACAGCAGGAACTCTCGACGGTCGGTCAGGCCGGTGTCGCGGGCGTATAGCATCGAACGGTGCTCGACGCTGTAGGTGGCTTCTGGGCTGGTGACCTGTTCGCTCATCGCCACCAATTCGGTCTGGCCGTCCTCGCTGCCCCACTCCCGGAAGTACTCAACGCCGTCGTGGGTGTAGGTCGGCAGCCCGATCAGGCTCTGTGGGCCCGCCAGCCTGCGCAGTTCCGCTTCACTGCTGATGGTGACGTAGCTGAGGTAGTTGAACAGAATCACTGACTCGACCTGGCCCGCTATCTGGCCGGTGGTGTGCACCTGCAACCAATAATCTTCGTCGTTCATGTAATAGCGCGACAGCCAGGTGGACTGGCCAAGATCGATGGTGCCATTGCTCCAGATTTCCTGGGAGCCGGGGATCACCACGTTGGTTTTTTCATCGAGCAGCAATTTCAGGGTGGTGTCGAACATCACGCCCTTGCCCGGCGCCAGGCCCAAAGGACCGGTAGCAGGCAGGCTTGGGCTGGCGGTTCGGCTCGAGTCGGTAGTGGCTTTTGGGGCCTCAAGCCCCATCAACTGTTTAAGCCATCCCATGGGAGATTTCCTTAAGGCGAGTGGAAGCGATGTAGAAGAGTTCGCCGCCTTTGACCTCTGTGGCACTGGGCGGGTTGATCGACGGCTGCTGAACACCTTTGGCGCGATAGCCAATGAGGGTGGCGTTGTGGCGCTCCTTCATCTGCGTGTACAGCTCGCCGAATGTTGCCTCAAAGGCTTCGGGCAATTTCATCAGGTACTGGGTGGCGCCCTGCCCCACGCACAGCAATTCATTGATGACCACCGACGAGCCCGGATCCTGAGAGGCGCGCACCAGCATTTCGATTGCCATGCTGGACGTGCACTCCAGGCGCGGGGCGTAGGAGCTGGCGAGTGCGGCGATTTCACTTTCGTTGAAGTGGGCGACCACATGCCCGACGGGACTCAGTTGGTTCACCGCCAGCACGGTGGCCAGCGTCAGGTCATCAGACAGGGTTCGCACCAGCACACGCTCGGCACCGGGCACACCGGCACGCAGCAACAGTGCGGTGGAAGACAGGCTTTCGCCGCGGATGAACGCTGCTTTGCCCGGCATCGGGTTTTCTTCAAGGCTGCAATCGCAGATCACGATCAGGTTGTCGTTCGAGGTTTCGTCTTGCAGCAACAATTCAATCACCCGCTCGCTGGACGCGCCCTCCCAGCCGATCAGCACGGTATGGCCGACCTTGCCGGTGAAATCACCTTTGCCCTTCATGCCTTTTCTCCATGCATCGATAACACTGCTGGTGGTTTTGCCGATGGCGGCCGTGAGCAGCGCAATGCCCCCGAGCATGACCCAGGTCGCCACGAAAATTCGTCCCGCCGAGGTCTGCGGCGCGAGGTCGCCATAGCCGACGGTGAGTGTGGTGGTGAGGTAGAAGTAGATAAACGTGGCGGGAGCGGTGAGGTGTTGTTCGCCCAGCAACACCAGGCCCATGTAAGCCGTGCTCAGGTGGACACCCAAGGCAACGATCAGCCCTGCCCAACCGAAGCGGTGAAAGAGGGACGAGGCGTACATGCGTAACAGTAGGAAAATCGACATTTGGCCCCTGGCTCCCTGGGTACTTGAATCCTGACGACAGCATCGCCTCGGCGTCTGGATGCTCAAGTGCGGTCACCCGGCATTAAACCCGCTGCGCGGCGTGGATAGAAGTACCTTGGCTGCAATAAATCCGGCGAGCGCACCAAACAGATGCCCTTCGAAGGAAACGCCCTGCCGCGGAAAGAAGCCCACGACCAGTCCGCCATACAGCAAAGCCACGACAGCGGCTGTTAGCAGGTTGCCCCAGCTTCTATGGAACCAGGCGCGAGACAGCAGATAAGCCCATAGCCCGAACACCCAGCCGCTGGCGCCGACGTGTACGCCTGAAAAACCAAACAGCCAGACCAACAAGCCGCCCAGCAGAATGATGATGGCGCTGACGGCGATGAACCGGTTGACCCCTTCGATGATGACCAGAGAACCCAGGATCACAAAGGCAATCAGGTTGGCGCTCAGGTGGGCGAAGGAGGCGTGCAAAAACGGCGAGGAGAGGATGCCGAACAGACCCTGCACCGTTCTCGGGATTAGCCCGAATGCCATGAGGCTGTAACCGGTCGCCACATTGAGCAGTTGCAGCGCGACCATGAAGAGGGCCAGGCCTGCGATTGTCTTGAAACCCTTCAAGGCGTTCATCCTGACCTCAACATACAAAAGAAGAGCACTGCGACTGTGGCGAAGGAGCTTGCTCCCGCTGGGGCGCGAAGCGGCCCCAAAAACAGGACTGCTGCGCAGCCCAGCGGGAGCAAGCACCCTCCCCACAGAGTTGCAGGCTTAACTGACCTGCGTTGATTACTCAGCCGACTTTTGCTTCAGACGCTCCAGAATCGCATTGGCACTGCCTTCGTTCGGCGTGATGCCGGCATCGCGCAGTTTGCGCTCCAGGTCCGTGCCCGTTGACGCTTCAGCCAGTTCATCCTGGGCTTGCAGCTCAGCGGCACGTTGCTGCTGCTTGGCCTGCAAGCGGTTGAGCGTACCGACCGCGGTTTCCAGCTTGCCGTTGGCACCGCCGCTGGCAATGGAGGCACTGACCTGGGCCTTTTGCACGCTGTCGCGAGCCTTGGCCATGTCCACTTGCTGGCGCAGGCTTTTGATGCGGCTCTCGGCTTTGGTGATGTCTTTGCGCATGCTTTCAGCGTACCCGCCGAACTCGGCGGTCTGCTTTTGCTCCACGTCCCGCTCGTTGGTCAGGGTCGAAATGGCTTCGGCCACTTCCAGGGCGAGGTCTTCACGGTTGGCCTGGATAGCGGCCATCGCCTTGGATTCCAGGTCTTTGATCTTGGCGTCGTACTCGCCAACGCGATCAGCCGCCAGTTTGTGCTTGGCCATGATGCTTACCAATTCACGCTTGGCGTTGGCCAAGGCGCTGTCGGCATCGCGAATTTCCTGGTCGAGGATGCGCAGGGCCTGTTGGTCGACGATCGATTCGCCGACTTCGCTGGCACCGCCACGCAACGCGGTGAACAATTTGCTCCAGATGGACTGAGTCATTGGGTTTTCCCGAATAATTAAATGAAGAAACGTTCGAAGGCTTCGCTGGCGCGCTGCACGTTATCAACCAGGGTTTTCACCTCGGTCACGATGTTGGTCAGGCTGGAGTCGGAGCTGAGCGCACCGAACATGTTGTAAACCACCTGCCCGTTCGGCATGGACTCGATACCGATGGACGACAACGGGAACATCTCCCGGCTGCGCAGCACGGCGTCGTTGAAGGCCGGCACGTCGTTGATGGACTCAGCGTCAACCAGGACGGTATCCACGATGATTTGCTCGCCCACCACCGCGATGTAAATCGGCAAGCCACCAAAGTCGTTCATCTCCAGCTTGATGCTGGACTCGGAGCCTTGGACGAGAGAAAGCGTAATGTCATTGGACGTCACGTCATCCAGCGCCTGAAGAGCACTGAAGAGGCGATCGATATTCCAGTTGGTACCTGCGCTCATGAAATTCTCCGACATGAATGAGCCAGCCAGGATCGGTTGGCGTAGCTGTTTCTCCATTTGCTTGAGCAGGCTTCGGTTTTCGGGAAGCACCCAAGTCTCGTGTTTCACATAACCGGCCGCCGCCAGCCCCGCACGCATCTGCTTCATGTAAAAGCTCGACGGTTTTTTTGCAGGCGATTTCAAGCGCTCTCCCTTGAGGCTTGCTGAATCGGTATCGAGCCCTGCTGATGGGCTCGATGGAGAGCTGCTGTTCATTGGTACTGACCTCGCTGTGAAAAACTCACGCGTGAGAAAATCTACAGGCAATCCTCAAGGCACTCAATAGCTCACGCGTGAGATTTTTCCTTACATTTTTCAGCCACCGAAAAGACCCAGCCTATCCCGCCAACTCTCGCTCGATTTGCTCGATGCTAGGCAAGCTCGACTGCAGTTCGACTGGCAAAGACTCCATCAGTTGATATTCCGCCACACCAATAGGTCGGTTGTTATCGCGCAGTGCATATTCAGCCACCACTTCATTTTTACCCTTGCACAGCAAGAGACCGATAGTCGGGCCGTCTTGTGGGTGCTTTATCTCGGCATCCACCGCCGCAAGATAGAAGCTCAATTTGCCCAGATGCTCGGGCTTGAACTTGCCCGCCTTGAGTTCGATCACCACATAGCAACGCAGCTTCAGGTGATAGAACAACAGGTCGATGAAGAACTCATCGCCGCCTACATTCAGCAGCACTTGCCGGCCAACGAAGGCAAAACCTGCGCCCAACTCCAACAAGAAGTCAGTGACATGCTTGATCAGGGCGTTTTCGATTTCGCGCTCTTGTGCATTCTGACCCAGGCTGAGGAAATCAAAGCGATAAGGGTCCTTAAGAGACTCGCGAGCCAGGTCGGATTGCGCTTTGGGCAGATGGCTTTCGAAGTTGCTCACTGCCTTGCCACTGCGCTCCAACAGGCGGTTTTCAATGTGCATCACCAAGGTGTTGCGCGACCAACTATGCTTGATCGTTTGGATGGCGTACCAACGTCGCGTTTCAGGGCCGGGAAGTTTGTCCAGAAGCGCGATTTGATGGTACCAAGGCAATTGTGCAAGCACCTCTTGCACAAACTCCGAATCCGGCCACGCCTCGGCAAAAGCCCTCATGTACTTAAGATTGCGCGGCGAAAAACCCTTGATGTCCGGAAAGGCCGCTCGCAGATCTTGCGCAAGGCGGTCAATCACTTTACTACCCCAGCCTTGAGCGTGCTGACGCGTCAAAATATCGTGGCCGAGCTGCCAGTAGAGCAGTACCAGTTCACGATTGACTGCAATTGACGCACGTTGTTGCGCCTGATGGATGCGGCCCTTGAGGTCTGTCAGCCAATCGCCGTAGCCCTCAGGAGGCGCGATCAACCCGATAGAAGTTTCGCTCATGCCTTTTTTACTCTGGTGTTTTCGGCAGGCTAGCCAGCCGACAGTACCGTCACAAGCGTTCGTGAACAGTTCAAGAAGGGGCCTGCGTACCTCACAGAAAGGTCCTGCTGGCACTTGACTCTCCCCTATACGGCACCCCCTACCCTGAATGCCCTTTTCTCAGAACTTATCACCATGAGTCAGCGCATTCTGGTCATTCTCGGCCACCCGTCCGCCGATAGCTTTTGTTCCGCCCTCGCACACACTTATATCCACGCTGCTAAAACGGCCGGTCACGAAGTCCGCGTCCTGCGCCTGGGTGATCTCAGGTTCGACCCCATCCTTCATCATGCTTACACCCAGGTTCAAGCGCTGGAACCTGACGTGCTCAGCGCCCAAGCCGACATCCTTTGGGCCGAGCATCTGGCCTGGGTTTTCCCTGTCTGGTGGGGCGGTATCCCGGCACTGATGAAGGGCTTTATCGACCGCGCGTTCCTACCCGGCTTTGCCTTCAAGTACCGCGCAGGCAAGGCATTCCCAGACACGCTGCTAAAGGGCCGAACCGCGCACTTGTTAGTGACCCTCGACACGCCGCCGTGGTATTACCGCTGGGCTTATCGCATGCCGGCCATCCACCAAATGCGGCGCACCACGCTGGCGCTGTGCGGCATCGCGACGAGCAAGACGCTGCTGTTGGGGCCGGTGCTGGGCTCTTCGCTGACGCAGCGGGCCAAGTGGCTCAAACAGGCCGGCGCACTATTTGAAAAAGGGAATTTTCATGTACATCGGCAAAGCCGCGCAGTTGTCCGGCACGACCATCAAGGCGATTCGTCACTATGAGGCAATCGGGCTGATGCCAGCGCCTGCGCGTCGGGGCGGTTATCGCGTTTATACCGAGCAGAGTGTCGAGCGGCTGATGTTTATAAAGTGCGCGCAACAGCTGGGGTTCAAGCTCAAGGAATTACAGGAGATTTTGCAGGGGTACGAGGGTGATGCGCTTCCCTGGGACAAGGCTGACCAAGCCATCGCCAATAAGAAGCAAGCGTTAGCCATGCAAATTGTGACATTGCAGAATATGCATCAGGGTTTATTGGTCTTCGAGGCCCAATTGAAAGCGGCGCAGGGGAAGTGCTGGGTCGCCACGAAGGCAAGCTGAGACTCGGTGAACCGAATAAGGTCGCTAATCGGCTCATGGGGTGAGCCGAATAAACCCATCAATCGGCTCACATCACCGTGTGTGCGCCACTCATTTGCCCCAATCCCCCATGTCTGCTAGTGTCGCGCCGGTTTACCGTCTACCGGAATTGCCGCCATGGCCCGCAAAAAAGTTGCACTCGATTTCGAACAATCCCTCGCCGACCTGCAAGCCCTGGTCGAGCGTCTGGAGAACGGCGAGTTGTCGCTGGAAGACTCGTTGACAGCGTTTGAGCAAGGCATCGGCCTGACCCGCGACTGTCAGAGCGCGTTGGCGCAGGCGGAGCAGAAGGTCCAGGTGTTGCTGGAGCGTGACGGGGAGTTGGCCGAAGAGCCTTTCGATGCGGAACAGCCGGAATGATCAGCGCATACCAGGCCAGTAGCCAAGCCCGGGTGAATGCCGCGCTGGAGCCCCTGTTTGTTGCGCCAAGCCCGGAAATGACGCGCCTCTATGAAGCCATGCGCTACAGCGTGATGAATGGTGGCAAGCGGGTGCGCCCGTTGCTGGCCTATGCGGCCTGCGAAGCCCTGGGAGCGCCGGCGGCCGAGGCCAATGGCGCGGCGTGTGCGGTGGAGTTGATCCACGCTTATTCCCTGGTGCATGACGATTTGCCAGCCATGGACGATGATGATTTGCGTCGCGGCCAGCCCACCACCCATAAAGCCTTTGATGAAGCCTATGCGATCCTGGCCGGTGACGGCTTGCAGAGCCTGGCGTTCAGCGCATTGCTGGACCCGCGCTTGAGCAGCGTCAACGCCGAGATCCGCCTGCGCATGGTCACCGCCTTGGCCCACGCCGCAGGCCCGGCTGGCATGGTCGGCGGGCAAGCCATCGACATGGGCTCGGTCAGCCTCAAGCTGGATCAAAAAGCCCTGGAACACATGCATCGCCACAAGACCGGCGCGCTGATTGAGGCGGCCGTGCAGTTGGGCGCCCTGGCCAGTGGCCGCGCCGGCGCCGAGCAATTGGCGGCCCTGCAGACCTATTCCCGCGCTATCGGCCTGGCCTTCCAGGTGCAGGACGATATTCTCGACGTGGAAAGTGACACCGCCACCCTCGGCAAACGCCAAGGCGCCGATATCGCACGGGACAAGCCGACTTATCCTGCCTTGCTGGGGCTGCAAGCCGCCAAGGCGTATGCCATCGAGTTGCGCGACCAGGCCCTGGATGCCCTGCGACCTTTCGACGCGGCGGCCGAGCCACTGCGTGACCTGGCACGGTATATCGTCGAACGTCGCCACTGACAGCCGCGGCCATTTGCGCCGCATATCGGCCAAGTTAGGCCCTCTGCGTGGGCAGTTTGCACGGCTTGAGGTAAACTGCCGCCTCTTCTATACCTATAACGATTCGCCTGATGCCCACGACGTTTCAAGAGATTCCCCGCAAACGCCCGTCTACGCCCCTGCTCGACCGTGCTGCCACGCCGGACGGCCTGCGTCGACTGGGTGAAGCCGAGCTGGAAACCCTGGCCGATGAGCTGCGCCTGGAATTGCTCTACACGGTCGGCCAGACCGGTGGGCATTTTGGCGCCGGGCTGGGCGTGATCGAGCTGACCATCGCCTTGCATTACGTGTTCGACACCCCGGACGACCGGCTGGTGTGGGACGTGGGCCACCAGGCGTATCCGCATAAAATCCTCACCGGCCGTCGCGAGCGCATGGCCAGCCTGCGCCAGAAGGACGGCCTGGCCGCCTTCCCGCGCCGTGCCGAGAGCGAGTACGACACCTTTGGCGTCGGCCACTCCAGCACGTCCATCAGTGCAGCGCTGGGCATGGCGATTGCCGCCCGCCTGCAAGGCAGTGAGCGCAAGGCGATTGCGGTGATTGGTGATGGCGCGCTGACCGCAGGCATGGCCTTCGAAGCGCTGAACCATGCGCCGGAAGTGGACGCCAACATGTTGGTGATCCTCAACGACAACGACATGTCGATTTCGCGCAACGTGGGTGGCCTGTCCAATTACCTGGCGAAGATCCTCTCCAGCCGTACCTACGCCAGCATGCGCGAAGGCAGCAAGAAAGTGCTGTCGCGCCTGCCTGGCGCGTGGGAAATCGCGCGTCGCACCGAAGAATACGCCAAGGGCATGCTGGTACCCGGCACCCTGTTCGAAGAGCTGGGCTGGAACTACATCGGCCCTATCGACGGCCACGACCTGCCCACCCTGATCGCCACGTTGCGCAACATGCGCGACCTCAAGGGCCCGCAATTCCTGCATATTGTCACCAAAAAAGGCAAAGGTTTCGCTCCGGCGGAAGTCGACCCGATTGGTTACCACGCGATCACCAAGCTCGAACCCCTCGATGCCCCCGCCGCCGCGCCGAAAAAGGCCAGCGGGCCGAAGTATTCCGGGGTGTTTGGCGAATGGCTGTGCGACATGGCCGCCGCCGACCCGCGTCTGGTAGGGGTTACCCCGGCGATGAAGGAAGGCTCCGATCTGGTGGCGTTCAGCGAGCGTTTCCCGCTGCGTTACTTCGACGTGGCGATTGCCGAGCAACACGCCGTTACCTTCGCGGCCGGCATGGCCTGCGAAGGCGCCAAGCCAGTAGTGGCGATCTACTCCACCTTCCTGCAACGCGGTTATGACCAGCTGGTTCACGATGTGGCGGTGCAGAACCTCGATGTGCTGTTCGCCATCGATCGCGCCGGCCTGGTAGGCGAAGACGGCCCGACCCATGCCGGCAGTTTCGATCTCTCGTACCTGCGCTGCATCCCCGGCATGCTGGTGATGACTCCGAGCGACGAGAACGAACTGCGCAAGATGCTCAGCACCGGCCACCTGTACAACGGCCCGGCCGCTGTGCGGTACCCGCGCGGCACCGGCCCGAACGCCGTGATCGAAAAAGACCTGGAGCCGATTGAAATCGGTAAAGGCATCGTGCGTCGCCAAGGCAGCAAAACTGCATTCCTGGTGTTTGGCGTACAACTGGCCGAAGCCTTGAAAGTCGCTGAGAAGATCGACGCTACCGTGGTCGACATGCGGTTCGTCAAGCCACTGGATGACGCGTTGGTGCGCGAGATCGCCGCTGGCCATGAGCTGCTGGTGACCGTCGAAGAGAACGCCATCATGGGCGGCGCCGGTGCGGCGGTCAGCGAGTTCCTGGCGCGGGAGAATATCCTCAAGTCGGTGCTGCACCTGGGCTTGCCGGATGTATACGTTGAGCACGCCAAGCCGGCGCAGATGCTGGCTGAATGCGGGTTGGATGAGGCGGGTATCGAGGCGTCCGTTCGCGAGCGCCTGGCGCTACTGAATCTGTAATCTGCCCCAAATGTGGGAGCTGGCTTGCCTGCGATGACGGCGGCACATTCGCTAACAATGTGTCAGATACACCGCTATCGCAGGCAAGCCAGCTCCCACAGTGGTTTTGCATGACCTTCGAATGCTATGGACAGCCCATGAAACGCCTGTGCCTTGCCCTGCTGCTGCTACCCTGCGCTGACCTGCTCGCCGACACCCGCGACCAGGCCCTGAAGCTCTCCGACGTGGTCATCAGCGCCAACCGCCAAGTCCAGGCGCGTAATGACAGCAGCGCCGCCAACACCGTATTCACCCGCGCCGACATCGACCGCCTTCAGCCCACCAGTGTCACCGACCTGCTCAGCCGCGTGCCGGGCGTGCAAGTTGCGCCAACCGGTGGGCGTGGCAGTTTGCCGGGGATTTTCATTCGCGGCACCAAGTCGGCGCAGAGCCTGGTGCTGGTGGACGGCCAACGCATCGCCAACACCACCTCCGGCGACAGCGGCTTGCAATACCTCAACGTCGATCAGATTGAACGGGTGGAAGTGCTGCGCGGTTCACGTTCGGTCATTTATGGCAGCGATGCGATTGGCGGGGTGATTCAGGTGTTCACCCGGCGCAATGCCGAGCAAGGCTTGCAGCCGCGCTTGAAACTTGGCTTTGGCAGCAACCAGACCTGGGAGCGCAGCCTGGGCCTGTCGGGCGGCGATGAACACACGCGTTTCAACCTGGGCGCGAGCCTGGATGAAACCGCCGGTATCAATGCGAGCCACGCGTCGTTTCCCAGTGACGGCGACCATGATGCCTACCGCAACCAGTCCATCAGCCTGAACCTCAGCCATTCGTTCAGCGATGAGCTGGAGGCGGGCTTCAACCTGTTGGATAACCGTGGCAAGTCGGAGTACGACAACAGTTATGGCCGCTACGACGGCGCCACCGGGCAGAGCCTGGGCCAGAAACCCTACACCGACTACACCGTGAGCAGCGCCAGCGGCTATCTCGATGCCAAGCTCAATGACAGCTGGCAGTCGCGCCTGGAGCTGGGCCACAGTGAAAACCGCGACACCAAGCGCGATACCCTCAGCGATGATTACAGTGCATTCAACACCTACCGCGACTCGGTCAATTGGCAGAACGACCTGACCCTGGATGAGCAAAACAGCCTGATCGTCGGCGGCGACTGGTACGAAGATCGTTTCCACGGTTCTACCACCTTTACCGAGAACAGCCGCTGGAACCGGGCAGCGTTCGTGCAGCATCGCTTCCATAGCCAGTGGTTTTCCACCGAGCTGGGCCTGCGCCGCGACCAGAACCAGCAGTTCGGCGGCCAGAACAGTTGGAGCGGCACCCTGACCTTGCCGGTCAACCCTGACAATGACCTGCTCTTGAGCTACAGCGAAGGCTTTCGCGCGCCGACCTTCAACGACCTCTATTACCCCGACACCCAGTACAGCAACCCCAACCTGCAGCCCGAGACATCAAAGAGCTACGAGCTGCAATGGCGCAGCCAACTGAGCGACAGCACGCGCCTGGAAGCCTCGCTGTATCGCACCGACCTGAGCGACGCGATTATCCTTGACGCTGGCAAGCCGCAAAACGTGGCGTCGGCGCGGATCAACGGCTTTGAAGCGGCGCTCAAGCAGGAACTGTTTGGCTGGCAGGGCAACCTGGGCCTGTCGCTTATCGACCCGCGTGACCGTGACAGCGGCCACACCCTGGCACGTCGCGCCCGGCGAACGGTGAACCTGGATCTGGACCGGCAATTTGATCAACTCGGTCTCGGCGCCAGCTGGCAAGCGATCAGCAGCAGCTACGACGATGAAGCCAACCGCAACCGTCTGGGCGGTTATGCCTTGTTGGGGCTGCGCAGTAGTTGGGCGTTGAACCGGGAGGTGTCGTTGTCGTTGAAGGTGGATAACGTGCTGGACAAGTCTTACGCACGGGCGAAGTACAGCTACCTCGGGGAAAGCCAGAATTATCGTGAAGAAGGTCGGGTGTGGATGGTTGGGGTGACGTGGACACCTGAGATCTAAGTAGCCTGATCCGGCGTCATCGCAGGCAAGCCAGCTCCCACAATTGAAATGCATTCCCCAGTGGGAGCTGGCTTGCCTGCGATAGCGTTGTCACAAGCTCGGCGCAATCACCTGGCACAACCGCCCCACCGCCTCCAACATCTGCCCGCTGGGCCGCTCCAGGCCCTTGTCCGGCACCAACCGCACCCGAGCAGCCATCGCCGGCCATGCCTTCCAGGCCTCCTTCTGAGCCTGATCCCCCACCAGGATCACCTCGGGGTCTCGCGCCAGCACCGATTCGATATTCACCTGCGGCGCCGGCAACTTCAGGTCATCAAACACATTGCGCGCCCCGCACACACTGAGGGCATCGCTGATGATCTGCCCACCGCCCACGGTGTACAGCGGCTGGTTCCACACTTGGTAAAACACCCGCAGCGGCTCGGCCCGCTGGTAGCGCTGGCGCAACTCGGCCAAGCGCTGACGCAGTTGTACCGCGAGCTGGCGCCCTGCCTCAGCGCGGCCCAATTGCTCGGCAATGGCCTGCACCTGGGCGGTCAGTTGTTCAAGGCTGTGGGGTTCTGCGACGTACACCGGGATATTCAACCGCTGGAGCTGCTCGCGCTGGGCCGGGCCGACGCTGCCAGGCCACAGCAGGATCAAGTCGGGCTTGAGGCTGAGCAGGCGCTCCATGTCCAACTGGCCGTAGTGCCCGACCGAGGGCACCTTCGCCAACGCCGCCGGGCGGTCACCACCGTCAAGCACGCCGACCAGCAAGTCCTCGGCACCTAGCTCAAGCACGATTTCGGACAGTGACGGCGCCAGGCTGACAACCCGCTCGACCGCCAACGCCTGGGCACTGACTACCAGCAGCAGCGCCAGCCAATAGCGCTTCATCCCAACTGACGCGGTATGCGATAGAGGTAGAACAGCACCAGCGTCGACAGCGCCAACAGAAACAGCGGCACCGCCTCCAGGCCGACGAACACCGCCAGCGCACCGATCCAGGCCGGTAGCGCTGCAACCAGCAAGGCTGTGCGCCGACGCGCCGCCAGGGTGATCCAAGCGGCGGGTTCTTCAGCAGTATCAAGGGCTTTGGAGGTGGCGATAAGCGCGTGTTTATAGCCATGAAAATAACGCAGGCTAAGAAACATCGAGGCCACGCCAGCGATGAAGAACGGCATGGCCAGTACCGGTAGCAAGGATTCAGCGCGGCCAAACAGCAGGTTGATCAAAAACAAGGGCAGCAACGCCAAGGCCAGGTACTGCCACCAGTTGAAGGACAGTCGCCGTTTCACCTGGCCACGGGTCACGCGCGGTCGACCTCGCCCTGGTGCTCATTGCCCATCATATGGTCGAGCTTGCTGGCTTTGGTGGCCAGGTAGAGCTTGTTGTGCGGGTTATGCCCGGTGTGCAGAGGCACGCGCTCGGCCACGGTGATGCCCATCTCGGTCAAGGCTTTGACCTTTCGGGGGTTGTTGGTCATCAGGCGCAGGGATTTGACCCCCAGGTGCTCGAGCATCGGCAGGCAGATGGCGTAGTCGCGCTGGTCGGCAGCAAAGCCCAGGCGCTCGTTGGCCTCCACGGTGTCGGCGCCGCCATCTTGCAGTTCGTAGGCGCGGATCTTGTTCAACAGGCCAATGCCCCGGCCTTCCTGGCGCAAGTACAGCAGCACGCCACGCCCTTCACGGGCGATGGCCTGCAGTGCGGCCTCCAGTTGCGAGCCGCAGTCACAGCGCTGGCTGAACAGCGCATCGCCGGTCAGGCACTCGGAATGCACACGCCCCAGCACCGGCGCGCCATCGGTGATGTCGCCGAGGCTGAGCACAACGTGCTCGCGCCCGGTGGCTTCTTCAAGAAAGCCGTTCATGGTGAACGTGGCAAAAGGGGTAGGCAGCTTGGAAGCGGCGACGAAAACGACGGGCACCGTGTGCTCCTGATTTCAGATTTCACAGAGGCGGGCATTGTAACAGCACGTTCCTACAGACGCTTAAGCTGAATTATCGCTGATAAAGATCAATAGGTTCGATTGGCCTTTGAGTCAGTTCTATGGGCGTCAGAACGGATACGGCTGTTTCCAGCGTTCGAATATCGCTTTCAACTCACCGGTCTGGACCAGGATACCCAAACGCTGGTCATACACGGCCATCAATGCCCTGCCGCGCTCGGTGTCGGCAAAGCCTACGTAGAGCGGTAATTCAGCGATATGGGTGAGTTTGAACAGCGCCGGGTCTTGCGCCTGGCTGAGCACGTATTTGGCTTCGGTGAGGGCGTCGATATAAAAATCGGCACGGCCGTGTTGCAGCATTGGCAGAATGCCGCTGCGCCGCTCGATCTGGTTGAAGCGGCGCACGGTGGGCAGGTATTCCTCGTATTTATAGCCGCGCACCCAGGCCAGGCGGTAGTTGCCCAGGGTCGCCAACGTCGGCGTGGGTGAAGTTGCCAGCCCGAGAGCGTAGACATGATCGGCGTCGAAGTTCCAGCGCGGGTACAGCACTGCGCTGACCTCATCGCGGTAGGTGCCGACACAACCATCCGCCTCACCACGCTGGGCCAGGCCGACCGATCGGGTATAGGGCACGCTGCGAGTTTCCAGGGTAATGCCTGCTGGCTCGAAGACGCGGCGCAGCAGGTCCCAGGCCAGGCCGCTACCATCTCTGTTGGTGTAGTCGTTCCACTCCTCACTGGCCAGCACGATTTTACCGGGCACGGGAGTGTCCGCCTGGGCCAGGGAAACGAAGGAACACAGCACGATCAGCAGCCAGCGGCATGCAGCCATAGTCACGGCCTCTTACTCGGGATAATCGTCTAAAGGGTAGCGCAGACCGCCGGCTCAGGGCGTCTGGCGAAAATGCTGGTAGCCGCGCACAGCCGGGGTGATGTCCTGGCAGTCGCCGTCGAGCAGCGTCACGCCGTGCCCCGTTTCGACCCGACCGACCACATGCACCGGCCAGCCATCCGCCTGCAACGGCGCCAACTCGGACGGTGGCAAAGTGAACGCCAACACATAGTCGTCGCCCCCGCTCAACGCCGCTACTTGAGCCTGGTCTTCACCGACAAACGCCAGCAAGGCCTCGGACAACGGCAACCGCTGGCGCTCAACCACCAGGCGCACCGCTGACGCCTTGGCGATATGCCCACAGTCAGCCAACAGCCCATCGGAGATATCCATCGCCGCTGTCGCCTTGCCCCGCAGCGCCAGCCCCAAGGCCAGCTGCGGTTGCGGCGACCAGTAATGCGCCAACAGCGGCTCGGCGATTGCTGCGTCAGCCGTGCGTTGCCCCAATACCAGCGGCAAGGCACCAGCGGCATTGCCTAACTCGCCGCCCACACACAGCAAATCGCCCGGCTGTGCACCGTTGCGCGTCAAGGCCTGGCCAGCCGGCACACGGCCGAACACGGTCAGGGTCAGGCTCAGCGGCCCACGGGTGGTATCGCCGCCCACCAAGCCTACGCCGCAGCTTTGCGCCATGGCGTTCAAGCCTTGGGCATAGCGTTGCAGCCAATCGGCTTCGACGCTCGGCGTGGTCAGGGCAAGGGTAAAGGCGAGGGGGTGGGCGCCCATGGCGGCCAGGTCGCTCACCGCCACGGCCAGCGAGCGCTGGCCGAGCAGGAACGGGTCACAGGGGTCGGCAAAATGCACGCCAGCCACCAGCGTATCGGTGGAGACTGCCAGTTGCTCCCCGGCGGGAAGCGCCAGCAAGGCGCAGTCGTCGCCGATCCCCAGGGCAATGCCTTCGCCGCCTTGCGCACAAGGCGCGGCGGCGAAGTATGTGCGGATCAGCTCAAACTCACCCATTGAGGAATCAAGCGCAGATTAGCGCTTGTGTTCCTTCACTTCGGCTTCACGCAGGCGCGGGGCCAGCTTGTCGAGCACGCCGTTGACGAACTTGTGGCCATCGGTCGAACCGTAGACTTTCGCCAGTTCGATGCCTTCGTTGATCACGACGCGGTACGGCACGTCGACGCGCTTGAGCAGCTCCCAGGTGGACAGGCGCATCACGCACAGCTCAACCGGGTCGAGTTCTTCGATGGTCAGGTCCAGGCATGGCGCCAGGGCTGTGTCGATCTCGGTCAGGTTGGCATGCACGCCGTGCAGGATGTCATGGAAGTAGCTCTGGTCGGCGAAGGTGAAATCGTTATCGACGCGAAACTGTGCCTCGATTTCGTTCAGCGAAGCGCCTGCCAGGTGACGCTGGTACAGCGCCTGGGTCGCAAGTTGACGCGCCTTGCGACGCTTCTCGCTCTTGGACGGTTTGCCGGCATCGGCAGGACGCGGGTCCTGAGGATTGAACTGATCGCTTTCGTCGGAAATCACTTGGCCTCCAACTGCGACAGCAGGCTGACCATTTCCAGGGCGGACAAGGCAGCTTCAGCGCCTTTGTTACCGGCCTTGGTGCCGGAACGCTCGATGGCTTGCTCGATGGAATCCACGGTCAGTACGCCGAAAGCGACTGGCACGCCGAACTCCATGGACACCTGGGCCAGGCCCTTGGTGCATTCGCCGGCTACGTATTCGAAGTGCGGGGTGCCGCCACGAATGACCGCGCCCAGGGCGATGATCGCCGCGTATTCACCCTGCTGAGCAACTTTTTGCGCAACCAGTGGAATTTCGAAGGCGCCAGGGGCACGGATAAGGGTGATATCGCTCTCGCTCACACCGTGGCGAACCAGGGCGTCAACCGCACCGCTTACCAGGCTTTCAACCACGAAGCTGTTGAAGCGGCCAACCACCAGGGCATAGCGGCCTTTGGGGGCGATGAAGGTACCTTCGATGGTCTTCAGGGTCATTCGACAAATCTCTTAAAGAGCCGGGACGCGAAAAGTGCGTCCCTCAGTGATGATTTAACCGCGAACAAGGGGCAAAAATCGCCAGCCTTTATTCGGAGGGCACGTATTCTACAACTTCCAGGTCGAATCCGGATATCGCATTAAATTTCATCGGTGCGCTCATCAGGCGCATTTTGCGCACGCCCAGGTCGCGCAGGATCTGCGAACCGGCACCGACGATGCTGTAGGTGGTCGGTTTTTTCACCGGCACGGCGTCGGCGGTTTCGCGGATGTGCGCCAGCAGCACATCACCATCGAGCGGGTGACCGAGCAACAGCACCACACCGCTGCCGGCCTCGGAAACCGCAGCCATGGCGGCGCGCAGGCTCCAGCGACCGGGCTGCTTAACCATCAAGAGGTCACGCAGTGGGTCCATGTTGTGTACGCGTACCAGGGTCGGTTCTTCTGCGCAAATGTTGCCCAGGGTCAGGGCCATGTGCACGTCGCCTTCCACTGAATCACGGTAGGTCACCAAATTGAATTGGCCCAGCTCGCTGTCCAGTGGCTGCTCGGCAATCCGCTGAACGGTACGTTCGTGGATCATCCGGTAGTGAATCAGGTCGGCGATGGTGCCGATCTTGAGGTTGTGCTCTGCGGCAAAGGCCTCGAGTTCAGTACGACGGGCCATGGTGCCATCGTCGTTCATCACTTCGCAGATCACCCCGCTTGGCTCGAAACCGGCCATGCGCGCCAGGTCGCAGGCGGCTTCGGTGTGGCCAGCGCGGGCCAGGGTACCGCCCGGTTGGGCCATCAGCGGGAAGATGTGGCCGGGGCTGACGATGTCTTCGGCCTTGGCGTCTTTCGCGGCAGCGGCTTGCACGGTGCGGGCGCGGTCAGCGGCGGAAATGCCAGTAGTGACGCCCGTGGTGGCTTCAATCGATACGGTGAACTTGGTGCCGAAACCCGAGCCATTGCGCGGCGCCATCAAGGGCAGCTTGAGCAGTTCGCAGCGTTCACGGCTCATGGGCATGCAGATCAGCCCCCGGGCGTGCTTGGCCATGAAGTTGATGTGCTCGGGCTTGCACGCCTCGGCGGCCATGATGATGTCGCCTTCGTTCTCGCGATCTTCGTCATCCATAAGGATGACCATCTTGCCTTGGCGGATGTCTTCAACCAGTTCTTCGATGCTATTGAGCGCCACGCGGCACCCCCTTGGTCAGGATTTCAGGTAGCCGTTAGCGGCCAGAAAACTTTCGGTGATGTTACCGGCTGCAGGCTCTGCGGCCTTTTCGCCCAACAACAGGCGCTCCAGGTAACGGGCAAGCAAGTCCACTTCCAGGTTCACCCGGCGACCCGGCTGGTACGAGGCCATGATGGTTTCGCTGAGGGTGTGGGGAATGATGGTCAGTTCAAATTCGGCGCCATTCACGGCGTTCACGGTCAGGCTGGTGCCATCGACGGTGATCGAGCCTTTGTGGGCGATGTACTTGGCCAGCTCTTTTGGCGCGCGGATACGGAATTCCACGGCGCGGGCGTTTTCGCTGCGGGCCACCACTTCGCCGACACCGTCGACGTGGCCGCTGACCAGGTGACCGCCCAGGCGTGTGGTGGGCGTCAGGGCTTTTTCCAGGTTGACCGGGCTGCCGGCCGCAAGATCGTTCATCGCGGTGCAGTCCAGGGTTTCCCGGCTGACATCGGCAGCAAAGCCGTTGCCCGGCAGCTCGATGACGGTCAGGCACACGCCGCTGACGGCGATACTGTCGCCCAGCTTGACGTCGCCGAGGTCCAGCTTGCCGGTTTCAACCAGCAGGCGGACATCCCCGCCTTTGGGGGTCATTGCACGGATGCTGCCGATGGATTCGATAATGCCGGTGAACATTTCGTTCTCCTGAAAACGAGGGGGCTGACGCTCAAGCGCAGGCCGGGAATTATACGCTCACTGCTGGGATGGGGATGGCAGTGACTCGCCAGTCGTCGCCCACAGCGCGCATTTCGGTGATCTTGAGTTGGGGAGCATCGGCCAACTTATCAAGCGGCCAGTCCAGCAACGGGCGGGCAGCGGAGCCGAGGAACTTGCCGGCGATGAATATCACGTATTCATCCACCAGGCCTTGTTGGGCAAACGCGCCAGCCAGGCTTGGGCCGGCTTCCACCAACACATCGTTGACGCCACGGGCGGCCAGGGCGACCAATGCCGAGCGCAGGTCAACCTGGCCCTCCACACCTGGAACCACAAGGCACTCAGGGCCCCGGGGGAACTGGTTCTCCGGAGTCACGCAGGTGATGACCAATGCCGGGCCGGCCTTGAAGAACGGTGCGTTGAGCGGCACCCGCAGGCGGCCATCGATCAGCACGCGCAACGGCGGGCGCGACATGGCCAGGGCGGTGGTTGCGTCGTCCAGGCCCAGTTCGGCGGCGCGTACGGTCAAGCGGGCACCGTCGGCCAGTACCGTGTCGGCACCGGTCAACACCACACTGGCCTCGGCACGCAAGCGTTGCACCGCAGCACGGGCGGCGGGGCCGGTGATCCATTGGCTTTCGCCGCTGGCCATCGCCGTGCGGCCGTCCAGGCTCATCGCCAGCTTGACCCGCACAAACGGCAGGCCGTGCTCCATGCGCTTGAGGAAGCCGGGGTTAAGCGCCCGCGCTTCGGTTTCCAACACACCACTACGAACCTCGATACCGGCCTGGGCCAGGCGTTGCATGCCTCGGCCAGCCACTTCGGGGTTCGGGTCCTGCATGCCAGCCACCACCCGCGCGACGCCGGCGGTCACCAGCGCATCGGCACAGGGCGGCGTACGGCCATGATGGCTGCACGGTTCAAGGGTCACGTATACCGTCGCGCCACGGGCCTTGTCGCCAGCGGCGCGCAGGGCATTGGGCTCGGCATGGGGCTCGCCGGTGCGCTCATGCCAGCCTTCGCCGACAATCTGCCCATCACGCACTATCACGCAGCCAACCCGCGGGTTGGGGTGGGTGGTGTACAGGCCCTTGCGCGCCAATTCGAGGGCCCGGGACATGTAGTGGGCGTCAAGCACAGCCTGTTCAGATGTCATTGTTTGGAGGGCTCACGGGCCAGGCGGTCGATCTCTTCGCGGAACTCATTGAGGTCCTGGAAGCGTCGATACACCGAGGCAAAACGGATATAGGCGACTTCGTCGAGCTTTTGCAGCTCGCCCATCACCAACTCGCCGACCACCAGGCTCTTGACCTCGCGCTCGCCGGTCGCCCGCAGCTTGTGCTTGATATGCACCAGCGCCGCTTCCAGGCGCTCGACACTCACCGGGCGTTTTTCCAGGGCGCGCTGCATACCGGCGCGCAGTTTTTCTTCGTCGAAAGGCTGGCGGCTGCCGTCGGACTTGATCAGACGCGGCAACACCAGTTCGGCGGTTTCGAAGGTGGTGAAACGTTCACCACAGGCCAGGCATTCGCGCCGGCGACGCACTTGGTCGCCCTCGGCGACCAGACGCGAGTCGATGACCTTGGTGTCGTTGGCACCGCAGAAGGGACAGTGCATGGTTGGCAGGCAACAAAAAATGGGAGGGCCATGGTAGCGCATCCCTGTGGCAAGACAAGCCATAGCCTTTACGGTATATAGGCAGGCTTATATGTTTGATATTTTTTAAGCCACGGATTTTGTCCTTTCTGGAGCCGTACATGCAGTTACGACCACTCGTTCTACTCAGCCTGTTCAGTTTTCTGGTCGCCTGCAGCAGCGAAGCCCCCAAGCCGGCCGCGCCTCAACCGACACCCGCGCAAGAGAAAAAAGTCCCGGGCATTGAAGACCTCGGCCCCCTGCCCGCCTATCAGCGCGAAATCAGCGGCAGCCTGACCAACGTGCCCGCCGGTGCCGAAGTCGAGATGGCGCTCTTGGTGATCGACGAGCGTTCGCGCCCGCAGCAACTGCTCGCCAGCAGCGTACTGAGCGGCAACGGCAAGCCTTTGGCCTTCCGCCTGCGCTTCAACCCTGAAGCCTTCCCGGCCGGTGCCCGCGTGGAATTGCGCGGCCGCGCCAGCCAGTCCGGCCAGTTGATCCTGCATCTGCCTGCCGTGCGCGTCACCCAGGCGATCACCCAGAGCACCGGCCCCTTGCAACTCGTCAAGGCACCATGACACCACCGCTGCACCTGCAGCGTGCCTTGAGCGAACTGATCGGCGACGCGCAATTAGTGCCCTGCCCACTGCCGGGCACCGAATTATCGCTGTGGCTGCTGGACGCCGACAACATGGACCGCGCCTTCAGCCAGGAAGAAACCCGGCGCATCCTGCATGAGCCGCCCTACTGGAGCTTTTGCTGGGCCAGCGGCCTGGCGTTGGCCCGCTACCTGGTGGCGCATCCCGAGTGGGTCGCCGGCAAACGCGTGCTGGATTTCGGCGCAGGTTCGGGAGTAGCCGGGATCGCCGCCGTCAAGGCTGGGGCCCTGGAGGTGGTGGCCTGCGACCTGGACCCACTGGCCTTGGCCGCTTGCCGTGCGAATGCCGAGCTCAACCAGGTGTCATTGAGTTATTCGGCAGACTTTTTTGCCGAAGCCGACCGCTTCGACCTGATCCTGGTGGCCGACGTGCTCTACGACCGCGCCAACCTGCCGTTGCTGGATCAGTTCCTCACCCGCGGCCGCGAAGCGCTGGTGGCGGATTCGCGGGTACGGGACTTCCAGCATCCGGATTACCAGCGGCTGGAGATCCTCGAAGCCTTGACCCTGCCGGACCTGGCCGAGCCTTGGGAGTTTCGCAAGGTGAGCCTGTACCATTCGCGGCGCGCTTGAGGCCATCGCGGGCAAGCCCGCACACACAGAGGAATGCATTTCAAAGGTGAGAGCGGGTTTGCCTGCGATAGCGGTCTTGAATCCAGGATGCTTTCAGCCAACCTCGCCAGCCCTTATAGTTGCCCCCATTCCCGCTTTATTCGAGACGCCCCATGAGTGAGCCCACGCCGTACATCTTCGACGTCACCACCGCCAACTTCGACCAGGCCGTTATCCAGAACTCCTTTGAAAAGCCCGTATTGGTCGATTTCTGGGCCGAGTGGTGCGCACCCTGCAAAGCACTGATGCCAATGCTGGCGAAGATTGCCGAGAGTTATCAGGGTGAGTTGCTGCTGGCCAAGATCGACTGCGAAGCCGAACAGGACATCGTGGCGCGTTTTGGCATTCAAAGCCTGCCGACGGTGGTGCTGTTCAAGGATGGCCAACCGGTGGACGGTTTTGCCGGTGCACAGCCGGAGTCGGCAGTGCGGGCGATGCTGGAGCCCCATGTGCAAATGCCACCGCCGGCTGCGGCGGACCCGTTGGAGCAGGCTCAGGCGCTGTTCAGCGAAGGGCGTATCAGCGAGGCCGAAGCGTTGCTGGTGCAATTATTGGGCGAGGACAATACCAACGCCGCCGCTTTGATCCTGTATGCACGCTGCCTGGCCGAACGCGGTGAATTGGGTGAAGCCCAGGCCGTGCTCGACGCGGTCAAGAGCGACGACCACAAGGCCGCCCTGGCCGGGGCCAAGGCGCAAATCACCTTCCTTCGCCAGGCTGCGGATTTGCCGGACGCTGCCGAGCTGAAAAGCCGCCTGGCGCAAAACCCCCAGGATGACGAAGCGGCCTATCAGTTGGCGATCCAGCAACTGGCGCGCCAGCAATACGACGCGGCGCTGGAAGGTTTGCTCAAGTTGTTTATCCGCAACCGCAGCTACAGCGAAGGCCTGCCCCACAAGACCTTGCTGCAGGTGTTCGAATTGCTGGGCAATGATCACCCGCTGGTCACGGTGTACCGCCGCAAGTTGTTTGCCGCGTTGTATTAACCCAACCTTGTAGGAGCGAGCTTGCTCGCGAAAAACGACAACGATAACGCGGGCATCCTGAATGAACGCGGAGCCTGAGGTTTTTTCGCGAGCGAGCTCGCTCCTACAAAGGGCCAATCCATGTGTAGAGCGGTGTGTCGCCGCCGCTGGCCACCTTCACGTTCGCGCTGTGGCGCAGACGCACCAACAGGCGCTTGCCCGCCCCGGCATCGCCAGCCAAGCCTTCGAGTTGGTCGAGCAATTCCAGGCCATTGAGTTGCCCGGCCTTGCGTAGCAAATCCTGGGCGTTCTGCCACAGGTCTTCGTTCTGTTTGACCGGCGCCGCAGCCGGTGCGCTGGGCGTTGGAGCGGCCTGCAGTTGAGCGCCTAATCGCGCCCAATCGCCGTCGTCCAGCTCCAGGGTCAAGTCCACCGGCAACTCACCGATGGTTCCACGAATTCGCAACATCGTCCTTACTCCTGCATTTTTCTGACGGGCATGCTCCCATGCAGCTTGCGCAACACCAAGCGGGCGGTCAAACTCTCGGATCAATTGTTATAAGATCACATAACAAAACTTTCATCCTGGAGCCCTCTCATGCGCCGTTTGCTGCTTGCTTTGCCGTTTGCCCTGCTGCCACTGGCTGTCGCTCATGCTCACGAAGACCACGACCACGAGCACGGCAGCCTCGGCGCCCATGAACATGGCGTCGGGCGCCTGAATGCCGTACTGGACGGCCAGGCCCTGGAGCTGGAACTGGACAGCCCGGCCATGAACCTGGTGGGTTTCGAACATGCCGCCACCAGCGCCGCCGACAAAGCCAAGGTCGCCGCCGTACGCAAGCAGCTGGAAAATCCATCGGCACTGTTCAACCTGCCCAAGGCCGCAGGTTGCGTGGTCAGCAGCCAGGAACTCAACAGCCCGTTGTTCGGTGACAAACCAGAAGCCGAGCATGACGACGATGACCACGCCACCGATGGCAAGGGCGCAGCCGCCCACAAGCATGATCACGACCACAGTGAAATCCACGCCCATTACCAGTTCACCTGCGCCACGCCGGCGGCCCTGGGCAACCTGGACTTGAGCCAAGTGTTCAAGACCTTCCCCGCCACGCAGAAAATTCAGGTACAACTGATCGGCCCTAGCGGTCAGCAAGGTGTTGAAGCGACGGCCACCGCCGCCACCCTGAAGTTCTGACTTGAAAGCACAGTCCCTGTGGGAGCTGGCTTGCCTGCGATACAGGCGATGCGGTGCAGCAGGCACACCGTAGCGATGCCATCGCGGGCAAGCCAGCTCCCACAGTGGATCGGCGCCATTTTCGACTACCAGGCGACACTGACTTCCCATGACTCAAGCGTTAATCGAACTGTCCGACCTGGGCTTCAACTGGCCCGGTCACCCGCAGTTGCTGGACATTCCCGCGTTCCGCCTGGAACCCGGGGAAACCGTGTTCCTCAAGGGCCCGAGCGGCAGTGGCAAGACCACTCTGCTCGGGCTGTTGGGAGGCGTGCAGAAACCCAGCCAGGGCAGCATCCGCCTGCTCGGCCAGGAGTTGACCGAACTCTCGGCCGGCGCTCGTGACCGTTTCCGTGTGGACCACACCGGTTATATCTTCCAGCAGTTCAACTTGCTGCCGTTTCTGTCGGTACGCGAAAACGTCGAGCTGCCTTGCCACTTTTCCAAGCTTCGCGCACAACGGGCCAAACAGCGCCACGGCAGTGTCGACCAGGCCGCCTCGGCCTTGCTAGCGCACTTGGGTTTGAAGGACCCGAGCCTGCTGGAACGCCGCGCCGATTCGCTGTCCATTGGCCAGCAACAAAGGGTGGCCGCTGCCCGAGCGCTGATCGGCCAGCCAGAACTGGTGATTGCCGACGAACCCACCTCGGCCCTGGACTCCGACGCCCGCGAAGCCTTCCTGCAGTTGCTGTTCGCAGAATGCCGCGAAGCGGGCGCCAGCCTGTTGTTTGTCAGCCATGACCAGAGCCTGGCGTCGCTGTTCGACCGCAACCTGTCGCTGGCCGAACTCAATCGCGCCGCCATGCCCGCAGAGGTTTGAGATGTATCTGTTCCGTCTAGCCATGGCCAGCCTGGCTAACCGCCGCTTCACCGCGATCCTCACTGCGTTTGCCATCGCGCTTTCCGTCTGCTTGCTGCTCGCGGTGGAGCGTGTGCGCGTCGAGGCGCGCAACAGTTTCGCCAGCACCATCAGCGGCACCGACCTGATCGTCGGTGCCCGCTCCGGCTCGGTCAACCTGCTGCTGTACTCGGTGTTCCGCATCGGCAACGCTACCAACAACATCCGTTGGGACAGCTACGAGCACTTCGCCGCCAGCCCTCAAGTGAAATGGGCGATTCCCATTTCCCTCGGCGACTCCCATCGCGGCTACCGGGTGATGGGCACCAACGAATCCTATTTCGAGCACTACCAGTACGGGCGTAAGCAAAACCTCGCGCTGGCCAGCGGCCGCGCCTTCGCCACCGACCCATTCGAAGTGGTGCTCGGCGCCGAAGTGGCCGACGCCCTGCATTACAAACTCGGTGACAAGCTGGTGCTGGCCCACGGCGTGGCGGTGGTCAGCCTGGTCAAGCATGACGACAAGCCGTTTACGGTGGTGGGCATTCTCAAGCGTACCGGCACGCCGGTGGACCGCACGTTGCATATCAGCCTCGGCGGCATGGAAGCGATCCATATCGACTGGCACAACGGCGTGCCGGCCCAGGGCAAAGGCCGCATCAGTGCCGACCAGGCGCGCAATATGGACCTGACGCCGCAAGCCATTACCGCGTTCATGCTCGGCCTGAACAACAAGATTTCCACCTTCGCCTTGCAACGGGAGATCAATGAATTCCGTGGCGAGCCAATGCTGGCGATCCTGCCCGGTGTCGCGCTGCAAGAACTCTGGAGCATGATGGGCACTGCCGAAAAAGCCTTGTTTGTGATCTCGCTGTTCGTGGTGCTGACCGGCTTGATCGGCATGCTCACGGCGATCCTCACCAGCCTTAACGAGCGCCGCCGCGAGATGGCGATCCTGCGGTCGGTGGGCGCGCGGCCTTGGCACATCGCAACGCTGCTGATCTTCGAAGCCTTCGCCTTGGCCTTGTCTGGCGTGATGGCGGGCCTGGGGTTGCTGTACCTGTGCATCGCCGCCTCGCGGGGTTATTTGCAGGCCAACTACGGTCTGGACCTGCCGATGTCGTGGCCGAGCGAATATGAATGGACGTTGCTCGCCGGTATCCTGGCAGCCGCCCTGTTGATGGGCAGCGTGCCCGCGTGGCGCGCCTACCGCCAATCTTTGGCCGATGGCCTGTCCATCCGTTTATGAGGAAGGCTTCGATGCGTCGTGCCCTGTTTGCCCTGTTGTTGTTGATGGCCGTGCCTGCCTGGGCGCAGGAACAGCCCAAGGATCTGTCCTGGCAGGAGATGATCCCGCCGGATGCGCCACCTGAAGTGCCCAATATGAAGCCGCTGCACGACCTGTCGAACATGGCCGATGCCTTGTCCGTCGAAGCCGCGCCGGCGGCCAAGCAGGACATGCCTAACGCGCCAGTGGTACAGAGCCTGGACGGCCAGCACATTCGCCTGCCGGGGTATATCGTGCCTCTGGAAGTCAGCGAAGAAGGCCGCACCACGGAGTTTCTGCTGGTGCCGTATTTCGGCGCATGCATACACGTGCCCCCACCGCCATCGAACCAGATCGTGCATGTTAAAAGTGAAGTCGGGGTGAAGCTCGATGAGCTGTATCAACCGTACTGGATCGAGGGTGCGATGCAGGTCAAGCCATCGTCCAGCGAGTTGGCGGACGCTGGCTACCAGATGGATGCACAGAAGATTTACATGTACGAGCTTGAGGAATAACTCCACACACCGAAGCTCCCACAGGTTTAGATCAGTGGCGCAAGTGACTGATCACCCTTTCATTGAGCTGAGTCAAAAGACCGTACGGAACGATCTTTACCATTGGACGTACAACTTTTAAACGTCCTTTGGAGCTCCCATGAACAAGTCTCTGCTCGGCGCGTCCCTCTTCGCGCTCGCCCTCGTCGCCCCCGTCGCTCACGCTCACCAGGCGGGCGATATTCTGGTTCGCGCCGGTGCAATTACCGTGAACCCGAAGGCCGACAGCAGCAGCGTCAAGGTTGACCAGGGCCCATTGGCCGGCACCAATCTGGGCGGCAAGGCGACCATGAGCAGCGACACCCAACTGGGCTTGAACTTCGCCTACATGATCACCGACCACGTCGGCATCGAATTGCTCGCGGCCACGCCGTTCGAGCATGACGTGAAGATCAAGAACACCGCCCTGGGCGCCGCCAATGGCAAGCTCGGCACGCTGAAGCACCTGCCGCCGACCTTGAGCGTCGTGTACTACCCGCTGGATCACAAATCCGCGTTCCAACCGTATGTGGGCGCCGGTATCAACTACACCTGGATCTACGACGAGCACGTGGGCAGCCGCGCCGAACAGGCTGGTTTCAGCAACTTCAAGGCCGAGAACTCCTGGGGCTGGGCTGCACAGATCGGCGCCGACTACATGATCAACGACAAGTGGATGATCAACGCCCAGGCGCGCTACATCGACATCAGCACCAAAGCGACTGTGGATAACAACGCGCTGGGCCAGGGCACTCGGGCCAAGGTCAATGTGGATGTAGACCCGATGGTTTACATGGTGGGTATCGGCTACAAGTTCTGAGTTCGGTTTAAGCCACACCGCATAACCCATGTGGGAGGGGGCTTATGTGGGAGCCGGGCTTGCCCGCGATGCAGACACCACGGTGTATCAGTGATACCCAGGTGATGCTATCGCAGGCAAGCCAGCTCCCACATATGTCCCCTCCCACATTTTGGTTTTGAGGGTGTCAGCTATGGCGGTAGAAGCGATCCAGAAGCGCCGGCAAGCCTGCCCGCCATGCCCTGGGCTTGATGCCGAAGGTGTGGAGGATTTTCTTGCAGGCCAACACCGCATGCTGCGGTTCATCCGCCGCATCCGGCCGCGCTGCGTGAGCCTGGGCGGTGGGGGACTCGATGGCCAGCGGATGGAAGTTGCGCGCTTCAGTCAGAATCGCCTGCCCCAGCGCCAACGGGGTAGTCGCCTCGTGGCCGGCGTAGTGGTAGGTGCCCCATAGCGGCGCAGCGCAATCGAGTTGCTTGAGCACCGAGATGATCACCCGCGCCGCATCGTCCACCGGCGTCGGGTTGCCCCGGCGGTCGTCGGCCATCAGTAGCTCGTCGGCGTTCTCGGCCCGGGCCAGGAAGCGCCCGAGCGTGCCGTCGACGCTGTCATCGAGCAACCAGCCAAACCGCAGCAGCACATGCTGCGGGCACGTAGCGCGCACGCTTTGTTCGATACGCCACAACGCCTGGCCGCGCAGGCCCAGGGGCACCGGCTCGTCTTTCTCGCTGTAGGCCGTGGCGCGGGAGCCATCGAATACGCGGTAGCTGGACGGTTGCAGCAGGGTGATGCTGTGATGCTGGCACAGCTCGGCCAGGCGTTCGATGGCGAACTCCTGGGCGGCCAAGCGGGTTTCGCTCACGGCTTCGGCCTGGAACCAGTCGAAATAGTAGGCGAGGTTGATCAAGGCATCGGGACGGGTGTCGTCGAGCAATTGGGTGAGGCTTGCGGCATCCCAGCCGTCTTGGGGCGGTTTGGGGGCGAGGAAACCGATGTCTTCCTCCGCACCGAGGCGAATCAGCGCCTGCCCGAGGGCATTCCCGCCGCCCAGTAACATAAGGCGCATTCGCATAGATTGAGCAGGCCCGGTCTGTTTGGAACGATGGTTATTATCGACAGGCATGTGCGCCTTGCCGTAGGTAGTTGCCAGAATCGTTGCATTTTGCGGGTTTGTAGCGCAACCGTCACGGATAAAGTGCGGGGTTGCAACTTGGCCCCGCCGGTTGCATATAGGGTGAATGAACCTTCCCGAATCAACGGACAAGGGTTTGCACGGCTTTCACCCCGCCGTCAGCACTTGGTTCCGTAGTACCTTTCCTTCGGTGACCAACGCCCAGGCCCAGGCGTGGCCGTTGATCCGCCAGCGCCGCTCGACGCTGATCGCCGCGCCCACCGGCTCCGGCAAGACGCTGACGGCCTTTCTGGCGGTGCTGGACGACCTGGTGCACCAAGGCCTGGCCAACGGCGGCGAACTGCCGGACCAAACCCTGGTGGTGTATGTGTCGCCGCTCAAGGCGCTATCCAACGATATCCAGATCAACCTGCAAAACCCGCTGGCCGGCATTACCGAACATCTAGAGAAGCGGGGGCTGCCGCCGCTGGTAATCCGCACCGCTGTGCGCACCGGCGACACCCCGCAAAAAGACCGCGCCCAGATGCGCAAACGCGCACCGCATATCCTGGTAACCACTCCTGAATCGCTCTACGTGCTGCTTGGCTCGGATTCCGGCCGGCACATGCTCGCCAGCACACGTACGGTGATCGTCGATGAGATCCACGCCATCGCCGCTGGCAAGCGCGGCAGCCACTTGGCCTTGAGCCTGGAGCGCCTGCAAGGGCTGTGTGCCGAGCCATTGACCCGTATCGGCTTGTCGGCCACGCAAAAACCCATCGAAGCCGTCGCACGCTTTTTAGTTGGCACCGAACGTGATTGCGCCATTGTGGATATCGGCCACGCCCGCCCCCGTGACCTGGCGATCGAAGTGCCGCTGGTGCCGCTCTCGGCGGTGATGGCCAACGACGTGTGGGAGTTGGTCTACGATCGCCTCGCGCAATTGGCCCGTGAACACCGCACCACCCTGGTATTCGTCAACACCCGACGCCTGGCCGAACGCCTGGCCCGGCACTTGAGCGAGCGCCTGGGCAAGACCGCCGTGGCCGCTCACCACGGCAGTCTGGCCAAGGAGATGCGCCTGGATGCCGAACAGCGCCTCAAGGCCGGCGAACTGCAAGTGTTGATCGCCACGGCGTCCCTGGAGCTGGGGATTGATATCGGCGAAGTGGACCTGGTGTGCCAGATCGGCTCACCCGGTTCCATCAACGGCTTCCTGCAACGGGTCGGCCGTTCCGGGCACCAGGTCGGTGGCACGCCCAAGGGGCGCCTGTTTGCCACCACCCGCGACGACCTGATCGAGTGCGCCGTGCTGCTCGACTGCGTGCGCCGTGGCGAGCTGGATACCTTGCATATTCCGGTGGCACCGCTCGATGTACTGGCCCAGCAGATCATCGCCGAGGTCAGCGCCCAGGAATGGCCGGAACAGGCGCTGCTGGCGCTTATCCACCGCGCCGCGCCTTACGCCGAACTGGATGAACGCCACTACCAGGCCCTTTTGCAGATGCTCAGCGAGGGCTACAACGGCCGCCAGGGCATGCGCAGCGCCTACCTGCACCGCGACGCTGTGGCCCACACCCTGCGTGGCCGCCGTGGCGCCAGGCTCACGGCGGTAACCAGCGGCGGCACGATCCCCGACAACGCCGACTACAGCGTGTTGCTGGAGCCGCAAAGCCTGAATATCGGCAGCGTCAACGAAGACTTTGCGGTGGAAAGCATCGCCGGGGATATCTTCCAGCTCGGCAATACCTCCTATCGCATCCTGCGTGTCGAAGCCGGCAAGGTGCGGGTCGAAGACGCCCAGGGCCAACCCCCGACCATTCCGTTCTGGTTGGGTGAAGCGCCCGGGCGCAGCAACGAGTTATCGGTGGCCGTGGCCCGCTTGCAAGGGCAATTGGACAGCTTGCTCGGCGCCACGCCCGGCGACCTGCAACCGGCCCTCGACTGGCTTACCGGCACCCTGGGTCTCAATGTCGCCAGCGCCGACCAACTGTTGGATTACCTCGCCCGGTCGCGCCAGGCCCTGAGCGCCTTGCCGTCCCAGGACACATTGATCATGGAACGGTTTTTCGATGCGTCCGGCGGCACCCAACTGATCATCCACACGCCGTTTGGCAGCCGCATCAACCGCGCCTGGGGCCTGGCCTTGCGCAAGCGCTTTTGCCGTACCTTCAATTTCGAGTTGCAAGCGGCGGCCAGTGAAAATGCCATCGTGCTGTCGTTGTCCACCAGTCACAGCTTCGCGCTGGATGAGGTGTGGCGTTACCTCAACAGCAACAGTGCCGAGCACATCCTGATCCAGGCCGTGCTGGATGCGCCACTGTTCGGTGTGCGCTGGCGCTGGAATGCCGGCGTGGCCCTGGCGCTGCCGCGTTATACCGGCGGGCGCAAGGTGGCGCCGCAGATCCAGCGCATGAAGAGCGAAGACCTGATCGCCAGCGTATTTCCCGACCAGATCGCCTGCCTGGAAAACCTCTCCGGCGAACGCGAAATCCCCAACCACCCGCTGGTGGAGCAAACCCTCGACGACTGCCTGCACGAGGCCATGGACAGCGACGCCTGGCTGGCGCTGCTGCGGCGCATGGAACGCGGCGACGTGCGGTTGATCAGCCGCGACCTGCCCGCGCCCTCGCCCATGGCCGCAGAAATCCTCAGCGCTAAACCCTATACCTTCCTCGACGACGCCCCCCTGGAAGAGCGCCGCACCCAGGCCGTGCTCAACCGACGCTGGAGCGACCCGCAGAGCACCGACGACTTGGGCGCCCTGGATGCCGACGCCATCGCCGGTGTACGCGAAGAAGCCTGGCCGGCGCCCAATGGCCTGGATGAAATGCATGAAGCGTTGATGAGCCTGGCGTGCATCGCAGCGGGCGAAGTTACGCCGCAATGGGCCCAATGGTTGCAGGCCTTGCGCAAGGCCGGGCGGGCCTATCAGTTGCCCAATGGAATGTGGGGCGCCGTAGAGCGCTTGAATTGTTTGCAGGCGCTGTATCCCAACGATCTGCCGTTGCTGCCGGGGTTCGATGAGCCCTGGTCCTTTGATGAAGCGCTGGTGGAAGTGCTACGTGCGCGCCTCAGTGGTTTTGGCCCACTGACCCTGGTCGAGATCGCAGCGCCCCTGGCATTACCGGTGGTGGCGCTTACCCAGGCCCTGGCACGCCTGGAACAAGAAGGCTACGTGCTGCGCGGTCACTTCAGCCCCGGCGTGGGTGAAGAACAATGGTGCGAACGTCATTTGCTGGCGCGCATTCATCGCTACACGGTCAAGCGCCTGCGCCGGGAAATCGAGCCGGTGGCATTGCAGGATTTCATGCGCTTTCTGTTCGATTGGCAACACCTGTCCCACAGCACCCGCGGCCAGGGCAGCGCCGTGTTGCCGCAAATCGTCGGCCAGTTCGAAGGCTATGCCGCTGCCACGTCAGCCTGGGACACAGACCTGCTCAGCGCCCGCATCAAGGATTACTCATCGACCTGGCTCGATGACCTGTGCCGCAGCGGCAAGCTGGTCTGGACGCGCCTGAGCAACAAGGCCGGCGCCATGGCATTGCGCAGCACCCCGGTGGTTTTGCTCCCCCGTAGCCAGGTAGCGTTGTGGAGCGGGCTGACCGAGCCTACCGACAGCACCACGTTGTCGCCCAAGACGCAGAAGGTCCACCTGGCCCTGCGCGAGCATGGCGCGCTGTTTTTCGATGAACTGGTACACGAGGCCCATTTGCTGCCCAGCGAGTTGGAGACAGCCTTGCAGGAATTGGTAGGCGCCGGCTTGGTGAATGCTGACAGCTTCGCCGGCCTGCGCGCCTTGACCACCCCCGCGAGCAAACGCCAGGCGCGCAGCAGTCGACGTGGGCGCGGGGCGTTTGTCGGCGGTATGGACGACGCCGGGCGTTGGGCCTTGGTTCGCCGCTCGGCGACCGCCGCCGGCGCGCATACGGCCGAGACCCTGGAGCATGTGGCGATGACCCTGCTGCGCCGCTATGGCGTGGTGTTCTGGCGGCTGCTGGAGCGCGAGGCGGATTGGTTACCGAGTTGGCGCGAGTTGCTGCGCACCTTCCATCGGTTGGAGGCGCGAGGCGAGATCCGTGGCGGGCGGTTTGTCAGTGGGTTGGCGGGAGAGCAGTTTGCATTGCCGGAGGCGATACCGTTGCTGCGCGAGGTGCGGCGGCGGCCCCATGATGGGAGTTTAATTGCGGTGTGTGGGGCGGATCCGTTGAATCTTGTCGGCACGCTGTTACCGGGAGCCAAGGTGCCAGCGGTAAGCGGTAATCGGGTTGTGTACCGTGATGGGGTGCCGGCGGCGGTGATGGTAGGGGGCAAGCAGCAGGTTTTGTTGGAGATGGATCAGCAAGCGGTGCAGGAGAAGTTGATCAGGCGCTGACCTTGAGGGCCTCATCGGGAGCAAGCCCCCTCCCACACTTGAAACGTGTTCACAAATCTCAATGTGGGAGGGGCTTGCTCCCGATGGGGCCAGAACAGCCACCTTCATCATTGAGACCTGGGCTGCTCCGTCAACACCGCATCCTGCTCATGCTCCTGCGCCACACGCTTAGGCAACAACACCTGCTGTGGATAAGTTTGCGCAAAATGCACCTCATCACAGTTATCCACAAGCTTTTTCAAGCGCTGATTAAACGCACGGCTGACAGCGTATTGGCCACCCGAAACCGTGCGGAACTGCGCCGTGAGCACCACGCCATTGAGGTCCATCTTGTCCACCCCGAACACCTCCAACGGCCCTTGCAGGTTGTACTTGAGGAACACATCGTCGCGAATCGACTGGCCGGCCTCGCGGATCAGCTCCACGGCCCTGTCCACGTCAGTGTCGTAGGTGAACTGCACCGAGAAGAAGGCATAGGCGAATTGACGGGACTGGTTGGTGACCGCCTTGATCTGCCCGAACGGCACCGAATGCACAAACCCCTTGCCATCACGCAGGCGCAGGGTGCGGATGGTCAGGCCCTCCACGGTGCCGGCGTGACCAGAGTCGAGCACCACCCAATCGCCGATGGACAGGGTGTCTTCGATAATGATGAACAGGCCAGTAATCACGTCCTGCACCAGTTGCTGGGAACCGAAACCGATCGCCAGTCCCACCACCCCGGCGCCCGCCAGCAACGGCGCGACATTGATGCCCAGATTGGCCATGGTGGTGATCGCGCAGATCACCACCAGGATGATCTTCACTGCATTGCGCAGCAGCGGCAGGATGGTTTTGACCCGGGTACTGGGCTGGCGACTGGAGCGCTTATTCACGGGTGGTTTGAGGGCTTCCTGGATCGCGGTGTCGAGCACCACCCAGAACAGCCAGGTCACCAACAGGATCAGGCCGATGCTGCTGAGGGAGTCACTGATGGCCCGCCCCACCGAGTTGCGCTGGGCGAATTCGAACAGCGAAACACCCCAGATACGCCCGAGTATCTCGATAAACGCAATGGCCATGGCGATACGCAAAATCGCGTGCAGCAAACTCAGGAAGCGTTCCTTGTAGGCACTGCTGCGTTGGATCGATACCTGGCTGCGGGACTTGAACAGGTGTTGCAGCACGGTGCTGAGAAACACCGTGCCGATCAGTAACAAAGTGGTGAGCAGCGCGCAGCGCAGGGCCTCTTGGTTGTCGTCACCGGCACCGATCAGGTTGACCACCGACACCAGCACCATCAACAGAATCGGCCAGTACCAGAGCCCGGAAAACACCCGCAGCGACTGTTGCAATGCTGGATGTTTGAGGCGCTGGGCCAGTGGCCGGTTGCGGATCAAATGGGCCACCGGCCGCCGCAGGCGTACCACCAGCACGCCAAAGATGACCGCGGCAAACAGGCCGGTAAACACGGCGATGCTGCTGGTGATATTGCCGCCCAACTGACGAGCGATTTGCGGGCTGGTCAGCGCATCGCTGAGGGCCGCGAGAAAGCCGATCAGGAACAGCGGCTTGGGGCAATAGTCACGAATGATCTGCACGGCACGCCGCTTGTGCCCGACGTTGAACATGACAATGACGCACAGCAACAGCGAGGTGGAAAAGATGCCACTGCTGGTGGCGTAGGCAAAACACAGTGCCAGGGCTCGGCCGACAGACGCAGGTAAAAAGTGACTGACATAAAGCGTCAGCGGCAGGCAGATCAGCGCTGGAATCGTGTAGGGCACCACATAGCCCAGCAAGCCTTGCAGCCGTTGACGCCGCGCAAGGAACGGGCGGCGGCTCGTGCGTTGCACAACCAGACGCCCAAGCATCGTCAACAGGGTAAAGGCACCGGCCCACACGCCGGACAACAGCAGGAAATCGCCGGCCACGCTCCAGGGCGAGCGTGCGGCTGTCTGGTCTACCAGGCGTCCGACTTCGTCTGCGGCGCGATCAGCACGCAGGCGCCAGGCGTCGATGAGGTTCTGGTCGAGGTCGAGCTTGTTCTGCACGTCGTCGATGCTGGAGCTGATGGCCCCGAGCAACCCGCCCTCCACCAGCAGCTCCGGCTTGGCCGGTGTGTCGGCAGCAGGCGCAGAGGCCGCGGCCTGCAATGCGCCATTGCCGCAGAGCAGCAGCGCGCCGAGCAGTAATGCAGTCTTTAAATTCAGCAAAACAGCAAGCTCCTTCAGCAGGGTCTGTAAGGAACTGACGAGCTGGGGCCTTTATCGTTCCCTGCATTTGCAATGCCCCTCCCGCATTTCACCCCTATTACCGCCTGTAGGAATGTGGAAACTTTCAGCCAAATAGCGCAGTCATCCCATAACGGAGGTCACCTCACCCACCATCCACGGGAGTAAACATGGCGGCGATTCACATCGGCATTTCCGGCTGGCGCTACACGCCCTGGCGCGGGGACTTTTACCCCGAAGGGCTGACCCAGAAACGCGAGTTGCAGTTTGCGTCACGCGCCGTCAACAGCATCGAAATCAACGGCTCGTTCTACGCGCTGCAAACCCCCAAGCGCTACGCCGAGTGGTATGCCGATACGCCCGAAGGTTTCCTGTTCAGTGTCAAGGCGCCCCGTTTCATCACGCATATCCTGCGCCTGCGGGACGTGCACAAGCCGATGGCGAATTTCTTCGCTTCCGGCGTGCTGGAACTCAAAGAAAAACTTGGCCCCATCCTCTGGCAGTTTCCGCCCAGCTTCAAATTCGACGCCACGCTGTTCGAAACCTTTTTGGCTGAATTACCTACCGATACCCAGCAGGCAGCCGCCCTCGCCCGCCAGCATGAGCCACGCCTGAACGGCAAGGCGAGCATGAAGGCCTATGCCAAGAAGCCTTTGCGCCATGCCGTGGAGATTCGCAACAAAAGTTTTGCCGTGCCGGAGTTCATCCAATTGCTGGATAAGCACGGTGTGGCGCTGGTGGTCGCGGACACTGCCGGCAAGTGGCCGTACATGGAAGACGTGACCGCTAACTTCATGTACCTGCGCTTGCACGGCGACAAGCAGTTATACGCCAGCGGTTATAGCGCCGAAGCGCTCCAGCGCTGGGGTGACCGAATCGAACGCTGGGCCCAAGGCAAGCAGCCTGCCGATGCACACCTAATCGACCCTCACCACACACCCCGCAGGCGTAAACAGCGCGATGTGTTCTGCTTTTTCGACAACGACATCAAAGTTCGCGCCCCCTTCGATGCACGCCAATTGCTGCAACGTTTCGGGCTGGACCAACACCTGCTCACCGAACCTGGCCGGCTGCCGGAACCAGGAGTATTGCCATGACGCATCCAGAGCTAATCCCCACCCCGCCGACCACCGCCATCACCCGTTTCACGGTGCTGACGGTTAATATCCACAAGGGTTTCACCGCACTGAATCGCCGTTTCATCTTGCCCGAGCTGCGTGAAGCGGTGCGCAGCGTGGGCGCAGACATGGTGTTCTTGCAGGAGATCCATGGCACCCACGAACGCCATCCCCAGCGCTACAGCGACTGGCCAAAAATGCCGCAGTATGAATTCCTCGCCGACAGCATCTGGCCGCAGTTTGCCTATGGGCGCAATGCGGTGTACCCCCATGGCGATCATGGCAATGCACTGCTGTCGAAATTCCAGATCATCCGCTACGACAACCTCGATATTTCGCAAAGCGGCCATGAAAACCGCGGCCTGCTGCATTGCGTGTTGCGCCTGCCGGGCAGCGGCCAGCAGGTGCACGCGATCTGCATCCACCTGGGCTTGCGCGAGGTGCATCGCCAACAACAATTGCGCTTGCTGGAACAACGTATCAGCGAGATTCCCGCCGATGCGCCGTTGGTGGTCGCTGGCGATTTCAACGACTGGCGGCAAAAAGCCGACCTGAGCCAAAGCGGCCTGCAGGAAGTGTTCATGCACACCCTCGGCAAACCGGCGCGCACCTTCCCGGCACGCCTGCCGTTGCTGCCGCTGGACCGCATTTATGTGCGCAACCTGACGGTGCACAACCCTCGCGTGCTCACCACTCGTCCCTGGTCCCATTTATCAGACCATGTGCCGCTGTCGGTGGAGGTTGAGCTATGAACGTTGCGGTAGACCATATCGCCACAGACCAACCGCCAGATGACAGCAAGGCGCGAGATCTGGATTACGGCTGGCAGAGCGGCAACCAGGTGGTGTTGCTGGAGAACGGCGAGGCGTACTTTCCTGCCGTGTTCGAGGCATTGCGCAGCGCCGAGCGCGAGATCCTGCTGGAGACCTTCATCCTTTTTGAAGACAAGGTCGGCTTTGAGCTGCACAGCATCCTCATCGAGGCGGCCAAGCGTGGGGTAAAGGTGGTGGTCAGCCTCGACGGTTTTGGTTGCGGCGAGCTGAGCCCGGGCTTCCTGCGGGAGTTGGCCGAAGCCGGGGTGATGGTGCAAATGTTCGACCCGGCGCCCAAGACCTTCGGCATACGCACTAACTGGTTTCGCCGCCTGCACCGCAAGATTGTGGTGGTGGATGCCCGCGTGGCGTTTATCGGCGGGATCAATTTTTCTGCTGACCACTTGGCGGATTTCGGCCCCGAAGCCAAGCAGGATTACGCCGTGCAGGTGATCGGCCCGGCCGTGGCCGACCTGCACCATTTCGCCCTTGCCCAAAGTGGCCGCCAGGTGCGCAGCCGTCGCGGTTGGCGGCGGCGCCAGCAGCGGCCTTCACCCTGGACGAACGAGCCAGGCGACGGCCTGGTACGCCTGATCTACCGCGACAATATCCAGCATCGTGACGACATCGAAGACGCGTATATCCATGCGTTGAGCCAGGCCCGGCAGCGGGTGGTGATCGCCAACGCGTACTTCTTCCCCGGCTATCGCCTGCTTCGCGAGATCCGTAACGCGGCGCGCCGTGGCGTGCAGGTGCAATTGATCATGCAGGGCCAGCCCGACGTGCTGTTGGCAAAACTTGCCGCGCGCATGCTCTATGACTATCTGCTCAAGGATGGCGTGGTGATTCACGAATACTGCCAACGCCCACTGCACGGCAAGGTGGCGCTGGTGGATGACGAATGGAGCACCGTCGGTTCGAGCAACCTGGACCCACTCAGCCTGGCATTAAACCTGGAGGCCAATGTGCTGATTCGCGACCGGGCTTTCAATCAGCAGCTCTACGAACGCCTGGAAGCCCTCGCCCACAATCATTGCCAGACCATGCCGGAAAAGCGCAAGCCACGCCTGTGGCTCTGGCGCTTGACCGTGGGTTTCCTGGTGTTTCATGTGATGCGCCATTTCCCGGTACTGGCCAGTTGGTTGCCGGCCCACAAACCGCGCTTGAAACCTTTTGAGGCCACGCCCCATGACGTCTGAAGCCCGCCCCCAAACGCAAGCCTCTGGGTTCAAGCGCTGGAAGAAACCGCTGACGATTGCGTTCTTCGTGCTGCTGATCGTGTTGTTTACCCTGCTCGCCCGGCGCATCGACTGGAGCGAAGTGTTCCAGACCCTGAGCGAGTTCAAGCTACGCACATTGTTCATCGCCGGCGCGCTGACGCTGTGCAGTTTTATCGTCTATGCCTGCTTCGATTTGATCGGCCGCACCTACATTCGCCAGCCGTTGCGTTGGAAGCAGATATTACCGGTGGGCATCATCAGCTACGCGTTCAACCTCAACCTCAGCGCCTGGGTCGGCGGCATCGCCATGCGGTATCGGCTGTATTCACGCCTGGGCGTGAGCACCAGCAATATCGCCAAGATCCTCGGCCTGAGCCTGGCCACCAATTGGTTCGGCTATATGGCGTTGGCCGGGGTGGTATTCAGCAGCGGGTTGGTGACCCTGCCGCCAGGCTGGAAGCTCAGCAGCGGCGCCTTGCAAGGCGTCGGGGTGTTATTGGTGATCGCGAGCCTGGGCTACCTGGCGGCGTGCCGGTTTTCGAAAAAGCGTGCGTGGTCGATTCGCGGTATCGAGATCAACTTGCCGTCGTTGCGCATGGCCTGTTTGCAGTTGGCCCTGGGTGCGTTGAACTGGTCATTGATGGCCGCGGTGATCTTTACCTTGCTGCCGGCCAAACTGGATTACCCACTGGTGCTGGGCGTGCTGTTGATCAGTGCGATTGCCGGGGTGGTCACCCATATCCCCGCCGGGTTGGGGGTGTTGGAGGCGGTGTTCATTGCGCTGTTGCAACATGAGGCGTCGCGGGGGAGTTTGCTGGCGGGGCTGATCGCGTATCGGGCGATTTACTTTATCTGCCCGTTGTTGATTGCACTGGTGATGTATTTGGGGGTGGAGGCCAAGGCCAAGGCGTTGCGAGTGAAGAAGACAGCCTGATGAGGCGGTGGTGACTGTTGAATCGCTATCGCGGGCAAGCCCGGCTCCCACAGGGGAATGCATTCCAAGGTGGTGCCAGGCTTGCCCGCGATAGCGATCACAAGGGCAACGACTATCGGGCCTGAATGATGCTCAACCGCTCCCCCACCACCATCTCGGTAATCCAGTCCACCAGGATCGAGGTGTACGCCTGCTGCGACACCGGGTCGCTCAGGGAATGGTCGGCGCCGTCGATGATGCGGTGGGTCAGCGAATGGGTCTGCTGGCACGCTGCGCGGTAACTCATGATGGTGGCGTGGGGCACATGGTCGTCGGTTTCCGATTCGACAATCAGCACATCGCCGGTAAATTGCGCGCAGGCATGCAGGGCGCGGTTGGTTTCGGCGTGCACGAGGGTGCCGCGGTAATCCATCAGGTCGGCTTTATCCAAGTCGCGCTTGGGCTTGAGCCATTCCTGGTCGCGGTACAGCGCCGGCACTCGCAGCGCCAGCCAACGTACCGGGCGCAATGAGGTGAGGATCGCCGCGAGGTACCCGCCATAACTGGTGCCCACCACTGCCACCGCCGAGGTGTCGATAGCCGGGTGGGACAGCAGGCGATCGTAAGCGGCCAACAGGTCGCGCAGGTTGTCTTCGCGGGTGACGCGGGACAAGGGGATGCCGGTGCCAGCATGGCCACGCAGGTCGAAGGTCAGGCATACACATCCAAGGCCTGCGATGCCTTTGGCCCGCTCCAGGTCGCGCTCCTGGCTGCCGCCCCAGCCGTGCACGAACAATACGCCGGGCACTTTGGACTTGGGACTGAGGAACGTCCCGCTCATCTGTTCGTCGTCTATATCGATGGTGATGCTCTCGCTTCTAGCCGTCATAAGTCTTGACCGTCACATACTTGAGTAGAAAGTCGCTGTTTTCGGCCGGGCCTCGGTATACCTCGATGGCATCCGCCGGCAGCGCCTGGTCTACATAGGTTTCTACCGAGGACACACGGATGGCTTTAAGGCCCGGATGGTTGATAAAACTCTGCAACGCCGCGACTTCCGCGCTGCTGGCCCCGCCCATGCGCCAGGATTGTTCGAGCACACCACTGCGGCGCTGGCCTGTGCTGTCCAGGCCTTGGGCGATGTCGTAGTTGCGGCGCGAGGCGAAGAAGCCTGGGTAGGCCTCATTCGCAGCACGGTCGAAAACCAGCGCCTGTTCGATGGCCTCACGCACGTCTTCAGGCAGATCCAGTTTGAGCAGGGCAGCGTAATCACCGGGGACGACCAGCAGATCGGAACCGCCGTAGACCTCTTCCCCCTGCCCGTCTTGCGTCAGGTGCTGCTCGCCGCAGTAGCTGAAGAGGTGAGCGCCGATAAAGCTCTGGCCCACACTGTGGGTGACCACCGCGTGCAGGTCTTGTTCCAGCACCACACCTTCATTGAACATTCGGGCCGCTTCCGGGCGCGCCACTATCGCGTCGAACTCATCCAGGCTGTGGATAACTTCCTGCCCCCGCCCTGCACAGGCATTTACGGGTTTCAGACGAATCGGGCCGCTGTAGAGCAAGCGGGTCGCGGCAGGCCGTGCATCCTCAAGGGCGAACACACTCACACCGTCCAACACCACGTCACGCACACGCTCGCAGAATGACGGCGACCAGCCTTCGGGCGCCTTGGCCTCGGGACTCAGCAGCCCGTGACTGATGGCTTTGGTGCAGATGAACGCGTGATCGACATAGCCGCCCCACAGATCTTGTGGCCCCTTGATATTGAGCTGGTGCGCTTGGGCTGGCCCGACCAGGGTTTGCGTGGGCAGCAGATACAATTCCCGACCCGCATGCAGGGCCGGGTCGTAACTGCCACCGAACTTGAGCCCCAGGATCTGCGCGAGCCAGCGTGCGAGGGCGCGGTTGGTCTCAATTTCATGCAGGGGCGCACCCTCTCGCATGGAGTGGGCGACCACCAACTTCTTGCGACTTATGGGGGTCATGCGGTCCCCTTTTCTATCAACCTTTGTGTAGCAGTGAGGTTGCATGGATCAGGCCAACGCTGGGTTTGAGGGAAGAGCTGTTAAATCAATCAGTTGCGCAAAAAGTGATGGCCGTTAGCCTGTTTTATTCTGCACGACCCGGGGAGAAGCCTGCGGCGTTCTGCACGATTCAAACCCCGAAGCGGTTGCGGTAATCGCTGGGGGACAGGCCGGTGATTTTCTTGAAGATGGCGCGAAAGGCGCTGGGGTCCTGATAGCCCACGGTCCAGGCAATGTGATCGATCGTGCCGTTGGTGAACTCCAGCATCTGCCGCGCCTTGCCGACTCGCAGATGCTGACAGTACTCGGTGGGTTTCAGCCCGGTGGCGTTGCGAAAGCGGCGCAAGAACGTGCGCTCCTCCAGGTTCGCCTCCTGCGCCATCGCCGCCACGGACACATCCACCGCGCCACTGGCCTGCAGCCAATGCTGGACCTTGAGGACCGCACCATCACCATGCCTGAGAATCGGCGCAAAGTTGCTACCGCACTGGCTGGCACTGGCGCTGTGCTCGATCACCAGAAAGCGCGCAGTGTCAGCTGCAATGCTCGGCCCCATAAGCCGATCGACCAGGCGCAGGCCCAGCTCCGACCAGGCCATCAGCCCAGCGGAGGTGATCAGGTCGCCGTCATCGACAATAGGTTTATCCGCTTCCAGTCGCACCGCCGGGTAACAGGCCGCAAAAGACTTCGCGGAGGACCAGTGGGTGGTGGCACTGCGGCCATCCAACAGGCCGCTGCGCGCCAGCATGATCGAGCCGATGCACACGCCGCCCAGCACGGTGCCGCCCGCATGTTGCAGGCGCAGCCATTCCAGCAGCGCAGGCGGCGCCTGGTCTTCGGTGAACTCTGCAATTGAGGGCGGCACCAACACGGCCATCATCGGTTGCTCGGGGCCTGGGTGGCTGTCGAACGTGCGCGCGGGCGTGCCGTGGGCATCTACCTGCCAGTGGCTGACCCGCAGCAGCGGTAACTGCGCAGATTCATGCTCGGCGGCGATGCGGTTAGCGACCCCGAACAGGTCGGTCAGCCCGTGGACTGCGGCGAGTTGCGCGCCCTGGTAGATCAACACACCCAGCTCGACAGTGCTGCGTTGCGCGGCCATTGTCAGTTTTCCCCCTGTTATTGTCGGTGCAGCCAATTCTCGGTGTGATCGCCAGCTAAGATACTAGGCCCATCAACCCATCACGAGGCAACACACATGGCCAAGCAGGCGCTCATCCTAATCGATATCCAGAACGACTACTTCCCCCAGGGCGAGTGGCCGCTCGACGGCGTGGAAGCCGCAGCGGATAAGGCGGCGCAGGTGCTCCAGGCGTTTCGGCAGGCAGGCGATGCGGTGATTCATGTACGGCATGAGTTCGCTGGCGACGACGCACCGTTCTTCACACCGGGCTCCGAAGGCGCGCATTTGCATGCCAAGGTGCTCAACGAGGGCGATGAACCGGTGGTGCTCAAACACTTCGTGAATGCGTTTCGCCAAACCAACCTGCGCGAACTGCTGGAACAGCGCAGCATCACCGAGGTGGTGGTGGTGGGTAGCATGAGCCATATGTGCGTTGACGCCGTGGTGCGGGCGGCAGCGGACTTGGGCTACAAGGTTACGGTGATCCATGACGCCTGCGCGACCCGCGACCAGGAATTCAACGGCCAGGTGATTCCGGCGGCACAGGTGCACGGGGCGTACATGGCCTCCCTGGCATTTGGCTATGCGGGTGTAGTGTCGGCAGAGGAATATCTGAAAGCCCAAGCAGCGGCTGCGTGACCGCCACCTGGGCTGATCGCTTTAGCGTGTGGCAATGATGAACAGCCGCGGAAAGGGCAACAACACCGTGCCATCGGCCAGGGCTGGATAAGCCTGGGTAATTCGCGCCTGGTATTGCTGCAGGAAGGCGGCTTTTTCATCGTCCGTCAACGGCGCAAGAAAAGGCCGCAATGCCGAAGCCTTGAACCACTCCACCACCGCCGCGTGGTCCGCCAAGGGGTGTTGATAGGTGGTGCGCCACACGTCCACGGTACTGCAATGCTTGCTCAGCAGTTCGTAGTAGTAACTGGCGGTGTGCCGTTCATTGTGTTTGACCGCCCCTATCTTTGCCGACCATGGGCCATCGGCCGCGACTTCTCGGGCAAGACGATGGGCGGGCTCGTCAAGATTGTCCGGGGTTTGCACCGCCAGCGTACCGCCTAGGTTCAGTTGGTGGACCAAATGCGGGTAGAGCGTGGCGTGGTCGGGCAGCCATTGCAGCGAGGCATTGGCCAGAATCACATCCAAGCGTTGCGCAGAATGCCAGGCGCCGATGTCCGCCAGCTCGAAGTTCAACCTGGGCAGGCGCTTGCGGGCGTCTGCCAACATGTCATCGGAGCTGTCCATGCCAGTGACGTGCGCTTGGGGGAAACGCTCGGCCAGCACTTCAGTGGAGTTTCCCGGCCCGCACCCCAGGTCGACTGCGGTGCCCACGTCGGTGTTGGGAATTGCCGCAACCAGGTCACGGACGGGGCGAGTGCGCTGCTGTTCGAACATCGTGTACTGCTTGGCGGACCAGGTCATCACAGCCTTCCTTCTTTGTTAGAGGTGGCGCCAGCCTAAATCTTGTGAGCCATGAGAACAAATGCTGGGGTTGGTGTGCTGCCTGTACAAAGGCACCCCGCGCGCGACGCCTGCACGTCGACCATAAAAAAACCCCGATGCTTTCGCTATCGGGGGTTTTGTTTGTTCAGGGTCGGTCTTGGACCTTAGAACGGGATATCGTCATCAAAGCTGTCGAAATCCGGAGCCGGTTGCGGAGCAGCCTGTTGTGGTGCTGGGCGCGACTCACGCTGTGGCTGCTGGCTTGGCTGCGGACGCGACTGCTGTGGGCGCGGTGCCGAGTTGGACATGCCGCCCTGGCCCTGTTGGTCGCCCTGTGGACGGCCGCCCAGCAGTTGCATGGTGCCTTGCATGTCGACCACGATTTCGGTGGTGTAACGCTTGATGCCGTCTTTTTCCCACTCGCGGGTTTGCAGTTTGCCTTCGATGTACACCTGCGAACCTTTGCGCAGGTATTCACCGGCGATCTCTGCGACCTTGCCGAACATCGACACGCGGTGCCATTCGGTCTTCTCGACCTTCTGGCCGGTCTGCTTGTCGGTCCACTGTTCGCTGGTCGCCAGGCTCAGGTTGGTCACGGCGTTACCGTTAGGCAAGTAGCGAACTTCGGGATCCTGGCCGCAAGTACCGACCAATATGACTTTGTTAACCCCACGGGCCATAACGTTCTCCTAGGCTGGGCGCGCTGTTGGCACTGGGTTGACCAGTTGCTCGAGCGTCGCGCGATCCAATAATTCGGTGTCCAATTTGATGTAAATGGCCGCCTCTTCAGCGACCACGACTGCATCCGTTACCCCTACGACAGCCTTCAGGCGCTCTACCAGGCCGGCTTCGCGGATCGCTTCGGGCGATAGCGGCAAACGCAGACTGGTGACGTAGGGAGGTTCGCGCATGGTAACAGCAAAGACCAGCCAAAGTGCAGCCAGCCCGGCGCATCCGAGGAACACAACCGACAAACCGCCATGCTGGAACATCCAGCCGCCCATGATGCCGCCCAACGCGGAACCCAGGAACTGGCTGGTGGAATACACCCCCATGGCCGTGCCCTTGCCGCCTGCCGGTGAAACTTTACTGATCAATGACGGCAACGACGCTTCGAGCAGGTTGAAGGCGGTGAAAAACACCACCGTACCGATCACCAATGCTCGCAGGCTGTCGCCGAACTGCCAGAAGAATAGTTCAGTGAGCATCAATGTCGCGACGGCGCCGAGTAAAACTCGTTTCATTTTGCGTTTCTTCTCGCCATAGATGATGAACGGGATCATGGCGAAGAACGAAATCAACAGCGCAGTGAGGTAGACCCACCAGTGCTGTTCCTTGGGCAGGCCGGCTTTTTCCACCAGGGCCAGGGGCAAGGCGACGAAGCTGCACATCAGCATGGCGTGTAATACGAAGATACCTAAATCCAGGCGCAGCAAGTCCGGGTGCTTGAGCGTGGGAAGCAACGCCTTGCGTGCGACGCCCGATTCACGATGCTGCAGGGTACCGGTGGAGCGCGGCACCATAAAGGCAACGATCAGGATGCCAAACAACGCCATGCCGCCCGTGGCCAGGAACAGCCCATGCAAGCCGAACGCGCGCGTGAGCAAGGGCCCGACCACCATGGCCACGGCAAACGACAGGCCGATGGTCATGCCGATCATCGCCATGGCCTTGGTGCGGTGTTGTTCGCGGGTCAGGTCCGACAGCAGCGCCATCACGGCGGCGGAAATCGCACCGGCGCCCTGCAGGATGCGGCCGGCGATCACGCCCCAGATCGAATCGGATTGGGCCGCTAGCACACTGCCAAGGGCGAATACGATCAGCCCGAGATAGATCACCGGGCGACGGCCAATGCGGTCGGAAATAATCCCGAACGGGATCTGGAAAATCGCCTGGGTCAGGCCATAGGCACCAATCGCCAGGCCGATCAAGGCGGGGGTCGCACCTGCGAGATCCATCCCATAGGTGGCCAGCACTGGCAACACCATAAACATGCCCAGCATACGGAAGGCGAACACCAGGGCCAGCCCGCTTGCCGCTCGGGTCTCGCCGCTACTCATGCGTTCGCTGTGGGGATCGTGCATGGAAAAACCTCGTGTGAACCGGCGGCGATTCTACCAGTCCCATCGATTGAGAGGGTATATGCGGCGCTTTGCCGCGCAGCTTTCATGTAAGGCTGCAGGCGGCGTTTTGACAGTGTATATTCATCCAGTCTTTAGCCGTATACTCCGGCATCATTTACGCCCGCCGTGCGAGGCCATCTTGGACAAGATCCTGATTCGTGGGGCTAGAACCCACAACCTGAAGAACATCGACCTGACCCTGCCCCGGGACAAACTGATCGTCATCACCGGCTTGTCCGGCTCCGGCAAATCGTCCCTGGCGTTCGACACGCTGTATGCCGAAGGTCAGCGCCGCTATGTGGAATCCCTGTCGGCCTACGCCCGGCAGTTCCTGTCGATGATGGAAAAGCCCGATGTCGACACCATTGAAGGCCTGTCGCCGGCTATTTCCATCGAGCAGAAATCCACGTCCCACAACCCGCGCTCCACCGTGGGTACCATTACCGAGATCTACGACTACCTGCGCCTGCTCTACGCACGCGTGGGTATCCCCCGCTGCCCGGACCACGATATCCCCCTGGAAGCCCAGACCGTCAGCCAGATGGTCGACCTGGTGCTGGCCCAGCCCGAAGGCGCCAAGCTGATGCTGCTGGCGCCTGTCATTCGCGAGCGCAAGGGCGAACACCTGTCGGTCTTCGAAGAGCTGCGTGCCCAGGGTTTTGTACGTGCGCGCATCAACGGCAAGCTCTATGAGCTGGACGAAGCGCCGAAGCTGGACAAGCAGAAAAAGCACTCCATTGATGTGGTGGTCGACCGATTCAAGGTGCGTGCCGACTTGCAGCAGCGTTTGGCGGAATCGTTCGAAACCGCGCTGAAGCTGGCCGATGGCATTGCCCTGGTAGCGCCGATGGATGACGAGCCGGGCGAAGAGATCATCTTCTCCGCGCGCTTTGCGTGCCCGATCTGTGGCCATGCCATCAGTGAGCTGGAACCCAAGCTGTTTTCCTTCAACAACCCGGCCGGCGCCTGCCCGACTTGCGACGGCCTGGGTGTGAAGCAGTTTTTCGATATCAAGCGCCTGGTCAATGGTGACCTGACCCTGGCCGAGGGGGCGATACGCGGATGGGACAGACGTAACGTCTACTACTTCCAGATGCTTGGGTCGTTGGCCTCCCACTACAAGTTCAGCCTGGAAGTACCGTTCAACCAACTCCCGGCAGACCAGCAGAAGGTCATTCTAAATGGCAGCGGTTCGCAGAATGTCGACTTCAAATACCTGAACGATCGCGGTGATATCGTCAAGCGCTCGCACCCGTTCGAAGGCATCGTGCCGAACCTGGAACGCCGTTACCGCGAAACCGAATCGGCGAGCGTGCGCGAGGAGCTGGCGAAGTTCCTCAGCACACAGCCATGCCCGGATTGCCGTGGCACGCGCCTGCGCCGTGAAGCCCGGCATGTATGGGTGGGCGAGAAGACCTTGCCTGCAGTAACCAACCTGCCGATCGGCGATGCCTGTGAATACTTTGGCGTGCTGAAGCTGACCGGTCGTCGTGGCGAAATTGCCGACAAGATCCTCAAGGAGATTCGCGAGCGGTTGCAGTTCCTGGTCAACGTGGGCCTGGACTATCTGTCGCTGGACCGCAGTGCCGATACCCTGTCTGGCGGTGAGGCACAGCGCATTCGCCTGGCCAGCCAGATCGGCGCGGGCCTTGTGGGCGTGCTGTATATCCTCGACGAGCCGTCGATTGGCTTGCACCAACGAGATAACGACCGCCTGCTGGGCACGCTGAAACACCTGCGCGATATCGGCAATACCGTGATCGTGGTGGAGCATGATGAAGACGCTATCCGCCTGGCGGACTACGTGGTCGATATCGGCCCCGGCGCGGGCGTGCATGGTGGCCATATCGTTGCTGAAGGCACGCCTGCCGAGGTGATGGCACATCCTGATTCACTGACCGGCAAATACTTGTCGGGGCGTGTGAAGATTGAAGTACCCGCCAAGCGAACGCCGCGTAACAAGAAGATGGCGCTGCATCTCAAGGGCGCGCGCGGGAACAACCTGCGCAATGTCGACCTGGAGATTCCACTGGGCCTGCTGACCTGCGTGACCGGTGTTTCCGGTTCGGGCAAGTCGACGCTGATCAACAACACCCTGTTCCCACTGAGTGCCACCGCCCTGAATGGCGCGACCACCCTGGAAGCGGCAGCTCACGACAGCATCAAGGGCCTGGAGCATCTGGACAAGGTGGTCGACATCGACCAGAGCCCGATTGGGCGTACGCCTCGCTCCAACCCAGCCACCTACACCGGGCTGTTTACCCCTATCCGTGAGTTGTTCGCTGGCGTGCCAGAGTCGCGCTCACGGGGTTATGGGCCGGGCCGCTTCTCGTTCAACGTCAAGGGCGGCCGCTGTGAAGCGTGCCAGGGCGATGGCCTGATCAAGGTGGAAATGCACTTCCTGCCGGACATCTACGTGCCGTGCGATGTGTGCAAGAGCAAGCGCTACAACCGCGAGACCCTGGAGATCAAGTACAAGGGCAAGAGCATCCACGAGACCTTGGAAATGACGATCGAGGAAGCTCGCGAGTTCTTCGACGCAGTGCCGGCGCTGGCGCGCAAGCTGCAGACGCTGATGGATGTGGGCCTGTCGTACATCAAGCTGGGGCAGTCAGCGACCACGCTGTCGGGTGGCGAGGCGCAGCGGGTCAAGCTGTCTCGCGAGCTGTCCAAGCGTGATACCGGCAAAACCTTGTATATCCTCGATGAGCCGACCACTGGCCTGCACTTCGCGGATATCCAGCAGTTGCTGGACGTACTGCACCGCTTGCGGGACCACGGCAATACCGTGGTGGTGATCGAGCACAACCTTGATGTGATCAAGACTGCCGACTGGCTGGTAGACCTGGGGCCAGAAGGTGGTTCTAAGGGTGGCCAGATCATCGCAGTGGGCACTCCGGAGCAGGTTTCCGAAATGCCTCAATCGCACACCGGTTACTACTTGAAACCGTTGCTGGAACGCGACAGGGCCTGATTTTTTCATCGCCCAATAAAAAGCCCCTGCCACTTTGCGGTGACGGGGGCTTTTTTATAGCCGGGAATCAGAACTGCGATTGCAGGTAATTTTCCAGGCCGATCAACTTGATCAGGCCCAACTGCTTTTCCAGCCAGTAGGTGTGATCTTCTTCGGTGTCATTCAACTGCACCCGCAATATTTCCCGGGTGACATAGTCGTTGTGCTGTTCGCAAAGCTCAATGCCCTTGCAGAGTGCGGCACGGACCTTGTACTCAAGGCGAAGATCGGCAGCGAGCATGTCAGGCACTGTGGTACCCACGTCCAGATCATCAGGACGCATACGCGGCGTGCCTTCGAGCATCAGAATGCGGCGCATCAGGGCGTCAGCGTGCTGTGCCTCTTCTTCCATTTCGTGGTTGATACGCTCATAGAGCTCGGTAAAGCCCCAGTCTTCGTACATACGCGAATGGATGAAATATTGGTCACGAGCTGCCAGTTCGCCCGTCAGCAACGTGTTGAGGTAATCGATTACGTCGGGGTGACCTTGCATCGCCCTACATCTCCCTGCTTGAAAGACTGTAGTTTGAACCATGCTGACTTGAAGGTCACGGGACAAACGGCAGAAAAGTGAAGATTTCCGGAGAAAAGTAGCTGAAATAACGCAAAAACCGCCCAAATGAGGGCGGTTCTGCTTATCGTTTAGAGTCAGTTAAGCGATACACCCAATGCCTTTGCAATTGCTTCTCCATAAGCCGGGTCGGCCTTATAGAAGTGCTGCAGTTGACGCTGGACCACATCGCTGGAAACCCCAGCCATTGCGCCCGCGATGTTATTGGTGAGCAACGCTTTTTGCTCATCATTCATCAGACGGAACAGCGCACCGGCGTGGCTGTAGTAGTCCGTATCTTCGCGGTGATCGTAACGATCGGCGGCACCGCTCAGGGCCAGTGCTGGCTCTGCATATTGCGGGGCTTGTTTTGGTGCGTCGGCATAGCTGTTTGGCTCGTAGTTCGGAGCCGCCCCACCATTGCTGCCGAAAGCCATGGAACCGTCACGCTGGTAGCTGTTAACCGGGCTACGTGGTGCGTTCACCGGCAGTTGCTGGTGGTTAGTGCCCACACGATAACGGTGAGCATCGGCGTAGGCGAAAACTCGACCTTGGAGCATACGGTCTGGCGACAGGCCAACGCCTGGGACCATGTTGCTTGGGCCAAATGCGGCCTGCTCGACTTCGGCGAAGTAGTTCTGCGGATTACGATTGAGCTCCAACTCACCCACTTCAATCAACGGGAATTCTTTTTGCGACCAGGTCTTGGTCACGTCAAACGGGTTCTCGTAATGGGCGTTCGCCTGTGCCTCGGTCATGATCTGGATGCACACGCGCCACTTGGGGAAGTCACCGCGCTCGATTGCACCAAACAGATCGCGCTGGGCGTAGTCAGGATCGGTACCCGCCAAGCGCGCAGCCTCGGCCGGAGCCAAGTTTTTAATGCCTTGCTTGGTCTTGTAGTGCCACTTCACCCAATGACGCTCGCCCTGGGCGTTGATCAGGCTGTAAGTGTGGCTGCCGAAACCGTGCATGTGACGGTAGCCGTCTGGAATCCCGCGGTCCGAAAACAGGATAGTGACCTGGTGCAACGCCTCAGGGGAGTGCGACCAGAAATCCCACATCATTTGCGCGCTTTTCAGGTTGCTCTGCGGCAGGCGTTTCTGGGTGTGGATAAAATCCGGGAACTTCAGCGGATCACGGATAAAGAACACAGGGGTGTTGTTACCGACGATGTCCCAGTTGCCTTCCTCGGTGTAGAACTTCAAGGCGAAACCACGTGGATCGCGCTCAGTGTCGGCCGAACCGCGCTCCCCACCCACCGTGGAGAAACGCAGGAACGTAGGGGTCTGCTTGCCAACGGACTCGAACAATTTGGCGCTGGTGTATTCGGTAATGTCTTTTGTCACCGTGAAGGTACCGAAGGCACCCGAACCTTTGGCGTGCACGCGACGCTCAGGGATGTTTTCACGGTTGAAGTGAGCGAGCTTCTCGATCAGGTGAAAATCGTCGAGCAGCAAGGGGCCACGAGGGCCGGCGGAACGTGAGTTCTGATTGTCGGCAACGGGCGCGCCGCTGGCGGTGGTAAGGACTTTATTCTGGCTCATGCGCATCTTCCTCAGGTCGGGCTTGAAACTGCCGGCTAATCGGCTTGGAGGGAGTATTGACCATCCACATGACACCTACAAATTCATTAAATTGTAGGCTTCAATAGAAAATAACTACCAACATGCCCGACGCTTATAGTGAAGCGTGTCGCCTGAAGATTCTTGTACGCAACGCGCTTTTGTTACGCGCACAAAAAACCGGGCACTAGGCCCGGTTCTTCGTTGCAGCTTGTCGTATTACTCGGCGCTTACAGCTTCGCCGGCAGTAGCACGATCAACCAACTCGACGTACGCCATAGGCGCGTTGTCGCCAGCGCGGAAACCGCACTTGAGGATGCGCAGGTAGCCGCCCTCACGGGTAGCGTAACGCTTGCCCAGGTCGTTGAAGAGCTTACCAACGATAGCTTTCGAACGAGTACGGTCGAAAGCCAGACGGCGGTTAGCCAGGCTGTCTGTCTTGGCCAAAGTGATCAGCGGCTCAGCAACGCGACGCAGTTCTTTAGCTTTCGGCAGTGTAGTTTTGATCAGCTCGTGCTCGAACAGCGACACCGCCATGTTTTGGAACATGGCCTTGCGGTGCGAGCTGGTACGGCTCAGGTGACGACCACTTTTACGATGACGCATGGTTCATTCCTTACCAAACTCACGTTCGGTGATTACGACGATCAGGCAGTCGCCTTGTCGTCCTTCTTAAGACTTGCAGGCGGCCAGTTGTCGAGGCGCATGCCGAGGGACAGACCGCGGGAGGCCAGAACGTCCTTGATTTCAGTCAAGGATTTCTTGCCCAGGTTCGGAGTCTTCAACAGTTCTACTTCGGTGCGCTGGATCAGGTCACCGATGTAGTAAATGTTTTCCGCCTTAAGGCAGTTAGCCGAACGTACAGTCAGTTCCAGATCGTCAACCGGGCGAAGCAGGATCGGATCGATCTCGTCTTCCTGCTCGATTACCACTGGTTCGCTGTCACCTTTGAGGTCGACGAACGCAGCCAACTGCTGTTGCAGAATGGTTGCAGCGCGGCGGATAGCCTCTTCAGGATCCAGGGTACCGTTGGTTTCCAGATCAATAACCAGCTTGTCCAGGTTAGTACGCTGCTCGACACGGGCGTTTTCCACCACGTATGCGATACGGCGAACCGGGCTGAACGAAGAGTCAAGCTGCAAGCGACCAATGCTGCGGCTTTCGTCTTCATCGCTCTGACGCGAGTCGGCCGGTTCATAACCACGACCACGAGCTACAGTGAGCTTCATGTTCAGGGCGCCGTTAGACGCCAGGTTAGCGATTACGTGATCGGGGTTAACGATCTCGACATCATGATCCAGCTGAATATCGGCAGCGGTAACCACCCCCGAACCCTTCTTCGACAAGGTCAGCGTAACTTCGTCACGGCCGTGCAGCTTGATAGCCAGACCTTTAAGGTTCAACAGGATTTCAATTACGTCTTCCTGTACACCTTCGATGGCGCTGTACTCGTGGAGCACACCGTCAATCTCGGCCTCGACTACTGCACAGCCGGGCATTGAGGACAACAGGATGCGGCGCAGCGCGTTGCCCAGGGTGTGGCCAAAACCACGCTCGAGAGGCTCGAGAGTAATTTTGGCGCGGGTTGGACTGACAACCTGCACATCAATGTGGCGGGGTGTCAGGAACTCATTTACCGAAATCTGCATGGATGCACCTATTTTCTAGCCCTTACTTGGAGTAGAGCTCGACAATCAGGCTTTCGTTGATGTCGGCGGACAGATCACTGCGAGCAGGAACGTTCTTGAAAACGCCCGACTTCTTCTCAGTGTCTACTTCTACCCATTCTACGCGGCCACGTTGGGCACACAGATCGAGAGCTTGGACAATGCGAAGTTGGTTTTTTGCTTTCTCGCGAACTGCGACCACGTCACCAGCACGAACCTGGTAGGACGGAACGTTTACGGTCTGACCGTTAACGCTGATCGACTTGTGCGATACCAGCTGACGGGATTCGGCACGAGTCGAACCAAAGCCCATACGGTATACAACGTTGTCCAAACGGCATTCGAGCAGTTGCAGCAGGTTTTCACCGGTTGCACCTTTCTTGCCAGCAGCTTCTTTGTAGTAGCCGCTGAACTGACGCTCGAGAACGCCGTAGATACGACGGACCTTCTGCTTTTCACGCAGTTGGGTGCCGTAGTCGGACTGGCGACCGCGGCGTTGGCCGTGGATACCAGGTGCTGCTTCAATGTTGCACTTCGATTCGATCGCGCGCACGCCGCTCTTCAGGAAGAGATCGGTGCCTTCGCGACGAGCGAGTTTGCATTTTGGACCAATGTAACGAGCCATTCTTTACAATCTCCTGGATTACACGCGGCGCTTCTTCGGCGGACGGCACCCGTTGTGCGGGATTGGCGTCACGTCGGTGATGCTGGCGATCTTATAGCCACAGCCGTTCAAAGCACGGACAGCAGACTCACGACCTGGACCTGGACCTTTGACGTTAACGTCGAGGTTTTTCAGGCCATATTCCAGCGCAGCTTGACCAGCACGTTCAGCAGCTACTTGAGCAGCAAACGGGGTGGACTTGCGGGAACCGCGGAAACCCGAACCACCGGAGGTAGCCCAAGAAAGCGCGTTACCTTGACGGTCGGTGATGGTCACGATGGTGTTGTTAAAAGATGCATGGATGTGGGCGATGCCATCAACCACTGTCTTTTTAACTTTTTTACGAGGACGAGCAGCAGGTTTTGCCATGATAATTTTCCTGTCGATTCGCTGGGGCGATTACTTGCGGATCGGCTTACGCGGACCTTTACGGGTACGCGCGTTAGTCTTGGTACGCTGACCGCGTACTGGAAGACCACGACGATGACGCAGACCGCGATAGCAACCGAGGTCCATCAAACGCTTGATTTTCATGTTGATTTCGCGACGCAGGTCACCTTCAGTGGTGAACTTCGCCACTTCGCCACGCAGCTGTTCAATCTGCTCGTCGCTCAGATCCTTGATCTTAGCGGCTGGGTTTACCCCAGCAACTGCGCAAATTTTCTGCGCAGTAGTGCGACCAACACCATAGATGTAGGTCAGCGAGATAACAGTGTGCTTGTTATCTGGAATGTTAACGCCTGCAATACGGGCCATTCAGTGGGACTCCAATTGACAGCTACCTACGCCCCGGAAGCCAAGAAATAGGGCGCGAGATAATATCGCTGTAATAACAAATAATCAACCCGGCAGCGCACTAGCTGCCGGGCTTCAAGCGGATCACACTCAGCCTTGGCGCTGTTTGTGACGCGGTTCCGCGCTGCAAATTACTCGAACAACACCTTCGCGGCGAATAATCTTGCAGTTACGGCACAGCTTTTTCACCGATGCACGAACTTTCATCACCAACTCCTCGAACCTTATGGGGTACTCAGCGCAACATGCCGCTGCCGTAGCCCTTCAGGTTGGCTTTCTTCATCAGGGATTCGTACTGGTGCGAAACGAGGTGCGATTGTACTTGGGACATGAAGTCCATCACAACCACGACCACGATCAGCAACGAGGTCCCGCCAAGGTAGAACGGAACGTTTGCTGCAACCACCAGGAACTGGGGCAACAAGCACACGGCCGTCATATATAGAGCACCGAACAGGGTCAAACGGGTCAGAACGCCATCAATGTAGCGTGCCGACTGCTCACCTGGACGGATGCCCGGAATAAAGGCACCGGACTTCTTCAGGTTTTCCGCTACGTCTTTCGGATTGAACATCAACGCCGTATAGAAGAAGCAGAAGAAAATAATCCCTGCACTAAACAGCAGAATATTCAACGGCTGACCAGGAGCGATCGACTGAGAGAGGTCCTGCAGCCAGCCCATATTTTCAGACTGACCAAACCAGGTACCCAACGAAGCCGGAAACAGCAAGATGCTGCTCGCGAAAATTGCCGGAATAACACCGGCCATATTCACTTTCAGCGGCAAGTGGCTGGTCTGCGCAGCAAAGACCTTACGGCCCTGCTGACGCTTGGCGTAGTGAACAGCAATACGACGCTGGCCACGCTCAATGAACACCACAAAACCGATAATCGCTACTGCCAGCAAACCGATGGCAACCAAGGCGAAGATATTGATATCACCCTGACGCGCAGACTCGAAAGACTGCCCGATTGCTCTCGGAAGACCGGCGACGATACCTGCGAAAATCAACATCGAGATACCGTTGCCAACACCACGCTCAGTAATCTGCTCACCCAGCCACATCATGAACATCGCACCAGCCACAAACGTGGATACCGCGACGAAATGGAAGCCAAAGTCACCAGTGAACGCAACGCCCTGCCCTGCCAGGCCAACGGACATGCCGATAGCTTGAACCAGGGCGAGGACGACAGTGCCGTAGCGGGTGTACTGGCTAATCTTGCGACGGCCAGCTTCACCTTCCTTCTTCAACTGCTCCAGCTGCGGGCTGACGGCTGTCATCAGCTGCATGATGATCGATGCCGAGATATACGGCATGATCCCCAGTGCAAAGATGCTCATCCGCTCCAGCGCGCCGCCGGAAAACATGTTGAACAAGCTAAGAATGGTCCCCTCATTCTGTCGAAACAGGTCTGCGAGTCGGTCCGGGTTGATACCTGGAACCGGGATGTGTGCGCCTATTCGGTAGACGATAATCGCCAGGAACAGAAAACGCAGACGAGCCCAAAGTTCAGACATACCGCCTTTGCCGAGCGCTGAGAGAGCACCTTGCTTAGCCATTTATTCCTCGAACTTGCCGCCAGCTGCTTCGATAGCCGAACGCGCACCTTTGGTGGCGCCGATTCCCTTGCCGATAGTGACAGCGCGAGTCACTTCACCGGACAGCATGATTTTCACACGCTGTACGTTGACGTTGATCACGTTGGCATCTTTCAGGGTCTGCACAGTAACGATGTCGCCTTCCACTTTAGCCAGCTCGGACAGACGCACTTCTGCGCGATCCATAGCTTTCAGGGACACGAAACCGAACTTAGGCAGGCGACGATGCAGCGGCTGTTGACCGCCTTCAAAGCCTGGAGCAATGGTGCCACCGGAGCGGGAGGTTTGACCCTTGTGGCCACGGCCACCGGTCTTACCCAAACCACTACCGATACCACGGCCCGGACGATGCTTTTCGCGACGGGAACCCGGCGCTGGACTCAGATCATTGAGTTTCATCGATTAACCCTCTACACGCAGCATGTAGTAAGCCTTGTTGATCATCCCGCGATTCTCGGGAGTATCCTGGACTTCTACAGTGTGACCGATGCGACGCAGACCCAAACCTTTAACGCACAATTTGTGGTTAGGGATGCGGCCGGTCATGCTTTTGATCAGCGTTACTTTAACGGTAGCCATGATCAGAAGATCTCCTTGACAGTCAGGCCACGCTTGGCAGCGATGGACTCAGGAGATTGCATAGCCTTCAGACCCTTGAAAGTGGCGTGAACCACGTTTACCGGGTTAGTCGAGCCGTAGCACTTGGCCAGAACGTTCTGAACGCCAGCAACTTCGAGGACAGCACGCATAGCGCCGCCAGCGATGATACCGGTACCTTCAGAAGCAGGCTGCATGTACACCTTCGAAGCGCCGTGAGCGGACTTCATTGCGTACTGCAGAGTGGTGCCGTTCAGATCAACTTGGATCATGTTGCGACGAGCAGCTTCCATTGCCTTCTGGATCGCAGCAGGCACTTCACGTGACTTGCCACGGCCGAAGCCAACACGCCCTTTACCATCACCCACCACGGTCAACGCGGTGAAAGTGAAGATACGGCCGCCTTTAACGGTTTTGGCTACGCGGTTAACTTGAACCAGCTTCTCAATGTAGCCTTCGTCGCGCTTTTGGTCGTTATTTGACATAACTTAGAACTCCAGCCCAGCTTCACGAGCAGCATCAGCCAGCGCTTTCACGCGGCCATGGTACTTGAAGCCAGAGCGGTCGAAAGCCACTTGCGAGACGCCAGCGGCCTTAGCACGCGTAGCGACCAGCTGGCCAACCTTTGTGGCCGCGTCGATGTTGCCAGTGGCACCATCACGCAGTTCTTTATCCAAAGTCGAGGCGCTTGCCAGGACTTTGTTGCCGTCGGCCGAGATGACCTGGGCGTAGATGTGCTGCGACGAGCGGAACACGCAGAGACGCACGACTTCGAGTTCGTGCATTTTCAGGCGTGCTTTGCGAGCGCGACGCAGTCGAGTAACTTTTTTGTCGGTCATTTGCTATGCCCTACTTCTTCTTGGCTTCTTTACGACGGACGACTTCGTCCGCGTAGCGCACACCTTTGCCTTTGTACGGCTCTGGTGGACGGAAGTCGCGGATCTCAGCGGCCACTTGACCTACCAGCTGCTTGTCGATGCCCTTGATCAGGATATCGGTCTGGCTAGGAGTCTCAGCAGTGATGCCCGCTGGCAGTTCGTAATCCACTGGGTGCGAGAAGCCAAGGGCAAGGTTCAAAACCGTGCCTTTTGCTTGCGCTTTGTAACCAACACCGACCAGCTGGAGCTTACGCTCGAAGCCTTGGCTTACGCCTTGGACCATGTTGTTTACCAACGCACGCGTGGTACCGGCCATTGCGCGAGTTTGTTGATCGCCATTGCGAGCAGCGAAACGCAGCTCACCAGCTTCTTCAACGATCTCAACGGACGAATGGATGTTCAGTTCAAGAGTACCCTTGGCACCCTTCACCGAAAGCTGTTGGCCTGCGAATTTGACTTCGACACCGGCTGGCAGCTTAACGGGGTTCTTAGCGACGCGAGACATGCTTATCCCCCCTTAGAACACAGTGCAAAGAACTTCGCCGCCGACACCGGCAGCGCGCGCAGCACGATCCGTCATCACACCTTTGTTGGTGGAGACGATAGACACGCCCAGACCGCCACGAACTTTCGGCAGATCTTCAGCGGACTTGTACTGACGCAGGCCTGGACGGCTAACGCGCTTCACTTCCTCGATGACCGAACGGCCTTCGAAGTACTTCAGCTCGATGGACAGCAGTGGTTTGATTTCGCTGCTGATCTGATAACCCGCAATGTAGCCTTCGTCTTTCAGGACTTTGGCAACAGCTACCTTCAACTTGGAAGATGGCATGCTTACGACGGACTTTTCAGCCATCTGGGCATTACGGATACGAGTTAGCATGTCCGCTAACGGGTCCTGCATACTCATGGGCTAGACGCTCCTAATACAAAAAAATTAGCCTTGCGGCTACATATGTCGCCGAGAATCTCCGAGCACAAAAAACACGGGCTCAGGCGAGCCGCGTATTTTAGACATACTCCAGAAATGAAACAAGCCCCAAAAGGGGCTTGATCCAGATTCAAGGTCACCGGCGGTCAGTATCTTGCGATTCCGACCACCTGGACGTTGAAAGTACTTACCAGCTGGCTTTAACCAGACCTGGTACGTCACCACGCATTGCCGCTTCACGCAGTTTGTTACGGCCGAGGCCGAACTTGCGGTAAACGCCGTGTGGACGACCGGTCAGGCGGCAGCGGTTACGCATGCGCGAAGCGCTTGCGTCACGTGGCTGCTTCTGCAGAGCAACTGTAGCTTCCCAACGCGCTTCTGGACTTGCGTTCAGATCAACGATGATTGCTTTCAGTGCTGCACGCTTCTTGGCGTACTTGGCAACCGTGAGCTGACGCTTCAGCTCGCGGTTTTTCATGCTCATCTTGGCCATGGTCCTACTCCAATCAGTTGCGGAACGGGAATTTGAACGCACGCAGCAGAGCGCGGCCTTCATCATCGTTCTTGGCAGTGGTGGTCAGGGTGATGTCCAGACCGCGGAGAGCATCGATCTTGTCGTAGTCGATTTCCGGGAAGATGATCTGCTCTTTCACGCCCATGCTGTAGTTACCACGACCATCGAAGGACTTGGCATTCAGGCCGCGGAAGTCGCGGACCCGAGGCAGGGAGATCGACAGCAGACGATCCAGGAATTCGTACATACGCTCACGGCGCAGAGTCACTTTGACGCCGATCGGCCAACCTTCACGGACTTTAAAGCCAGCGATGGATTTCCGAGCGTAAGTCACAACGACTTTTTGACCGGTGATCTTTTCCAGGTCAGCAACAGCGTGCTCGATGACTTTTTTGTCGCCGATCGCTTCGCCCAGACCCATGTTCAGGGTGATTTTGGTGACGCGCGGAACTTCCATCACGTTCCCGAGCTTAAGTTCTTCCTTAAGCTTAGGGGCGATTTCCTTCCGGTAAATCTCTTGTAGTCGTGCCATGGTCTAATCTACCTAGCAGTGTTCAAGCATCAACCGCTTTTTGGGTCGACTTGAAGACACGAATTTTCTTACCGTCTTCTACTTTGAAACCAACGCGGTCAGCCTTGTTGGTTTCGCCGTTGAAGATGGCGACGTTAGAAGCATCCAGCGGAGCTTCTTTCTCGACGATACCGCCCTGCACGCCCGACATCGGGTTAGGCTTGGTATGACGCTTGACCAGGTTCAGACCACCGATAACCAGACGGTTATTAGCGAGAACCTTAAGCACCTTACCGCGCTTACCTTTGTCTTTGCCGGCGATCACGATGATCTCGTCGTCACGACGAATCTTTTGCATGTCGGATCTCCTTACAGCACTTCTGGGGCGAGCGAGACGATCTTCATGAACTTCTCAGTACGAAGTTCACGGGTCACTGGCCCAAAGATACGGGTGCCGATCGGCTCTTGCTTGTTGTTCAGAAGAACAGCAGCGTTGCCATCAAAGCGGATAATGGAGCCATCAGCACGACGTACGCCGTGACGAGTGCGGACTACAACAGCAGTCATCACTTGGCCTTTTTTCACCTTACCGCGAGGAATTGCTTCCTTCACGGTAACTTTGATGATGTCACCGATACCAGCGTAACGACGATGGGAGCCACCCAGCACCTTGATGCACATAACACGGCGAGCGCCGCTGTTATCGGCCACATCGAGCATGGATTGAGTCTGAATCATATAATTTCTCCGACCCCTAGTCCTTAGACTTCCACAGCGCGTTCGAGAACATCAACCAGTGCCCAAGACTTGGTCTTGGCCATCGGACGAGTTTCACGAATAGTGACTTTGTCGCCGATGTGGCACTGATTGGTTTCGTCGTGCGCGTGCAGCTTAGTCGAACGCTTAACATATTTACCGTAGATCGGGTGCTTAACGCGACGCTCGATCAAAACGGTGATGGTTTTGTCCATCTTGTCGCTGACAACACGGCCAGTCAGCGTACGGACAGTCTTTTCGGCTTCAGCCATGATCACTTACCTGCCTGCTGGTTGAGCACAGTCTTCACGCGAGCGATGTCACGCTTAACTTGCGAGAGCAGATGAGACTGCCCCAACTGGCCAGTTGCTTTCTGCATACGCAGATTGAACTGGTCGCGCAGCAGGCCGAGCAGTTGCTCGTTCAGCTGCTGTGCGGATTTTTCACGAAGTTCATTCGCTTTCATCACATCACCGTCCGTTTAACAAAGGAGGTGGCGAGCGGCAGCTTTGCAGCAGCCAGGGCGAAAGCCTCACGCGCCAGCTCTTCAGAAACACCCTCGATTTCATACAGGACTTTGCCTGGCTGAATCTGGGCTACCCAGTATTCCACGTTACCCTTACCTTTACCCATCCGAACCTCGAGAGGTTTTTTGGAGATCGGCTTGTCCGGGAATACACGGATCCAGATCTTGCCGCCACGTTTTACGTGACGGGTCAGAGCACGACGCGCTGACTCGATCTGACGAGCGGTGAGACGACCACGAGCTACAGACTTCAGCGCGAACTCGCCGAAGCTGACTTTGCTACCGCGCTGAGCCAGACCACGGTTGTGGCCTGTCATCTGCTTGCGGAACTTCGTACGCTTAGGTTGCAACATTTGGCGTACCCCTTACTTAGCAGCTTTTTTACGAGGCGCTGGTGCTTGTGGTTTCAGTTCTTCTTGGCGACCACCAATTACTTCGCCTTTGAAGATCCAAACCTTTACACCGATCACACCGTAAGTGGTGTGAGCTTCGTAGTTGGCATAGTCGATGTCGGCACGCAGGGTGTGCAGTGGCACACGACCTTCGCGATACCATTCAGTACGTGCGATTTCAGCACCGCCGAGACGACCGCTCACTTGGATTTTGATGCCTTTGGCACCAATGCGCATGGCGTTCTGTACGGCGCGCTTCATAGCGCGACGGAACATTACGCGACGCTCCAGCTGCTGAGCTACGCTCTGCGCAACCAGCATACCGTCGAGCTCCGGCTTGCGGATCTCTTCGATATTGATGTGCACAGGCACACCCATTTGCTTGGTCAGGTCCTGACGCAGTTTCTCAACATCTTCACCTTTCTTCCCGATAACGATACCTGGACGAGCGGTGTGGATGGTGATACGTGCAGTTTGCGCCGGACGATGGATATCGATACGGCTTACGGACGCGCTTTTTAGTTTGTCTTGGAGATACTCACGCACCTTCAGATCAGCGAACAAGTAGTCCGCATAAGTCCGACCGTCTGCGTACCAGACGGAGGTGTGCTCCTTGACGATTCCCAGGCGAATGCCAATGGGATGTACTTTCTGACCCATCTCTTCGACTCCGTTACTTGTCAGCAACCTTGACAGTGATATGGCAAGACCGCTTGACGATGCGATCAGCACGGCCTTTGGCACGTGGCATGATGCGCTTCAGCGAACGCCCTTCGTTGACGAAAACGGTGCTGACCTTCAGGTCATCAACGTCTGCGCCTTCGTTATGCTCGGCGTTGGCTACGGCCGACTCCAGCACTTTCTTCATGATCTCGGCGGCTTTCTTACTGCTGAAAGCCAACAGGTTGAGCGCTTCGCCCACCTTCTTCCCGCGGATCTGGTCGGCGACCAAGCGGGCTTTCTGGGCGGAGATTCGAGCGCCCGACAACTTAGCGGCTACTTCCATTTCCTAACCCCTTAACGCTTGGCTTTCTTGTCTGCCACGTGCCCACGATAAGTGCGGGTACCGGCAAACTCGCCCAGTTTGTGGCCGACCATGTCTTCGTTAACGAGAACTGGGACGTGTTGACGACCGTTGTGTACTGCGATGGTCAGACCGACCATTTGTGGCAGGATCATCGAACGACGCGACCAGGTCTTAACTGGTTTGCGATCGTTCTTTTCCGCCGCCACTTCGATCTTCTTCAGTAGGTGAAGATCAATAAAAGGACCTTTTTTCAGAGAACGTGGCACTGTCGTATCCCTCTATTTACTTGCGACGACGGACGATCATTTTGTCGGTACGCTTATTACCACGAGTCTTCGCGCCCTTAGTCGGGAAGCCCCATGGCGATACCGGATGACGACCACCAGAGGTACGACCTTCACCACCACCGTGTGGGTGGTCAACCGGGTTCATGGCAACACCACGAACGGTTGGGCGAACGCCACGCCAGCGTTTGGCACCAGCTTTACCCAACGAACGCAGGCTGTGCTCGGAGTTCGAGACTTCGCCCAGGGTCGCACGGCATTCAGCCAGTACTTTACGCATCTCACCAGAACGCAGACGCAGGGTCACGTAGACACCTTCACGAGCGATCAACTGAGCCGAAGCACCAGCGGAACGAGCGATCTGTGCGCCTTTACCTGGCTTCAATTCGATGCCGTGTACGGTGCTACCAACTGGAATGTTACGCAGTTGCAGAGCGTTGCCCGGCTTGATCGGTGCCAGAGCACCTGCGATCAGCTGGTCGCCAGCACTCACGCCTTTAGGGGCGATGATGTAGCGACGCTCGCCATCTGCGTACAGCAGCAGAGCGATGTGAGCAGTACGGTTTGGATCGTATTCGATACGCTCGACAGTGGCAGCGATGCCATCTTTGTCGTTGCGACGGAAGTCGACCAGACGATAATGCTGCTTATGGCCACCACCGATGTGACGAGTGGTAATACGACCATTGTTGTTACGACCACCAGACTTCGATTTTTTCTCGAGCAGCGGTGCGTGAGGAGCGCCTTTATGCAGCTCCTGGTTGACCACCTTGACCACAAAACGGCGGCCAGGGGAAGTCGGTTTGCATTTAACGATTGCCATGATGCACCCCTTCCTTACTCAGCACTGCTGCTGAAATCGAGATCTTGGCCTGGCTGAAGGGAGATAACCGCCTTCTTCCAGTCATTACGCTTGCCCAGACCGCGAGCAGTGCGCTTGCTCTTACCCAGAACATTCAGGGTAGTAACACGCTCTACTTTCACGCTGAACAGGCTTTCGACGGCCTTCTTGATTTCCAGCTTGGTTGCGTCAGTTGCAACCTTGAAAACGAACTGGCCTTTCTTGTCAGCCAGAACCGTAGCCTTTTCGGAAACGTGCGGGCCAAGCAGAACTTTAAATACGCGTTCCTGGTTCATCCCAGCAGCTCCTCGAATTTCTTCACGGCCGACACGGTGATCAACACCTTGTCGTATGCGATCAGACTAACTGGATCGGAACCTTGCACGTCACGTACATCAACGTGTGGCAGGTTGCGAGCAGCCAGGTACAGGTTCTGATCAACAGCTTCGGACACGATCAAAACGTCGGTCAGGCTCATGTTGTTCAGTTTGCCCAGCAGATCTTTGGTTTTTGGACTTTCAACAGCGAAGTCCTGAACCACGACCAGACGATCAGTACGCACGAGTTCAGCAAGGATGGAGCGCAGTGCTGCGCGGTACATCTTCTTGTTGAGCTTCTGAGAGTGATCCTGTGGACGAGCTGCGAAAGTGGTACCGCCGCCACGCCAGATTGGGCTACGGATAGTACCGGCACGAGCACGGCCAGTGCCTTTCTGACGCCAAGGGCGCTTACCGCCACCACGTACGTCGGAACGGGTCTTTTGCTGCTTGCTACCTTGACGGCCGCCGGCCATGTAGGCCACGACTGCTTGGTGAACGAGCGTCTCGTTGAATTCGCCGCCAAATGTCAGTTCGGAAACTTCGATCGCTTGAGCGTCATTTACATTTAATTGCATGTCAGCTTCCCCTTAACCGCGAGCCTTGGCCGCTGGACGTACAACCAGGTTGCCGCCAGTAGCGCCAGGAACAGCACCCTTGACCAACAACAGATTGCGTTCAGCGTCGACGCGCACTACTTCGAGGGACTGCACGGTCACGCGCTCAGCGCCCATATGACCGGACATTTTTTTGCCCTTGAATACACGACCAGGAGTCTGGCACTGGCCAATAGAGCCCGGGACGCGGTGGGAAACGGAGTTACCGTGAGTGTTGTCTTGACCACGGAAATTCCAACGCTTGATCGTACCCTGGAAGCCTTTACCCTTGGACTGACCGGTTACATCAACCAGTTGACCAGCGGCGAAGATTTCAGCGTTGATCAGATCGCCAGCCTGGTAGTCGCCGTCTTCAAGACGGAACTCCATGACAGTACGACCAGCTGCAACGTTTGCTTTAGCGAAGTGACCTGCTTGAGCAGCAGTCACGCGCGAAGCACGACGCTCGCCGACAGTGACTTGCACTGCACGATAGCCATCGGTTTCTTCAGTTTTGAACTGGGTGACGCGATTCGGTTCGATCTCAATGACCGTGACCGGAATGGAGACACCTTCTTCGGTGAAAATACGGGTCATACCGCATTTACGACCGACTACACCAATAGTCATGTTGTAAACCTCATGAGTGTACGGGGCTTTCACCCGCTATGGCCGCCCATTTCAGAGCGTTACACGACTAAGACCCAAGTCTTAGCCGAGGCTGATCTGTACTTCCACACCGGCCGCCAGATCGAGCTTCATAAGTGCATCAACGGTTTTATCCGTTGGCTGGACGATGTCCAGTACGCGCTTATGAGTACGGATCTCGTACTGGTCACGCGCGTCTTTGTTGACGTGCGGGGAGACCAGAACGGTGAACCGCTCTTTACGGGTAGGCAGTGGAATTGGACCACGCACTTGAGCACCAGTACGTTTCGCGGTTTCCACGATTTCCTGGGTGGATTGGTCGATCAGGCGATGGTCAAAAGCCTTCAACCTGATACGGATTTGCTGATTTTGCATTGGATTTCAGACTCCGGCTGCTATTCCCACCGGGCGCAATACGCCCGTTAAAAGGAGGCGCAATTCTATAGACGCCCTAGATAGGTGTCAACCCAATAAAAAAGGCCCCCGCTAAGCGGGGGCCTTTTCAAAACATCAGAGCTCACTCAAAAGAGAGATTACTCGATGATTTTAGCTACAACGCCAGCACCAACGGTACGGCCGCCTTCACGGATAGCGAAGCGCAGACCGTCTTCCATTGCGATGGTTTTGATCAGGGTAACAGTCATTTGAATGTTATCGCCTGGCATTACCATTTCAACGCCTTCTGGCAATTCGCAGTTACCGGTCACGTCAGTAGTACGGAAGTAGAACTGTGGACGGTAGCCTTTGAAGAACGGAGTATGACGGCCGCCTTCTTCTTTGCTCAGAACGTAAACTTCTGCGGTGAACTTGGTGTGCGGCTTGACCGAACCCGGCTTAACCAGAACCTGGCCACGCTCAACGTCGTCACGCTTGGTACCACGCAGCAGAACGCCGCAGTTCTCGCCAGCACGACCTTCGTCGAGCAGCTTGCGGAACATTTCAACACCGGTGCAGGTGGTGACAGTAGTGTCACGCAGACCAACGATTTCCAGTGGATCCTGAACGCGAACGATACCGCGCTCGATACGACCAGTCACAACAGTACCGCGACCGGAGATCGAGAATACGTCTTCGATTGGCATCAGGAACGGCTTGTCGGTCAGACGAACTGGTTCTGGGATGTAGCTGTCCAGAGTTTCAACCAGTTTACGAACGGCAGTGGTGCCCATTTCGTTTTCGTCGTTGCCTTCCAGAGCCATACGAGCAGAACCGATGATGATCGGAGTGTCGTCGCCCGGGAAGTCGTAAGTGCTCAGCAGATCGCGCACTTCCATCTCAACCAGTTCCAGCAGCTCAGCGTCGTCTACCAGGTCAGCCTTGTTCAGGAAAACCACGATGTACGGAACGCCAACCTGGCGGGACAGCAGGATGTGCTCACGGGTTTGTGGCATCGGACCATCAGCGGCCGAGCAAACCAGGATAGCGCCGTCCATCTGGGCAGCACCAGTGATCATGTTCTTCACGTAGTCAGCGTGACCTGGGCAGTCAACGTGAGCGTAGTGACGAATAGTCGAGTTGTACTCAACGTGCGCGGTGTTGATGGTGATACCACGAGCTTTTTCTTCTGGTGCGCTGTCGATCTTGTCGAAGTCAACACGAGCCGAACCGAAAACTTCGGAGCAGACGCGAGTCAGAGCAGCGGTCAGAGTGGTTTTACCGTGGTCAACGTGGCCGATGGTGCCAACGTTTACGTGCGGTAGGGAACGATCAAATTTTTCTTTAGCCACGACAATTAACTCCTTGCCTAAAGGACTGAATCAGCCTTGTTTTTTGGATACAGTTTCAGCGATGTGCGCCGGAGCTGTGTTGTATTTTTTGAATTCCATAGAGTAGCTTGCGCGACCCTGGGACATGGAGCGAACGTCGGTCGCATAACCGAACATCTCACCCAACGGAACCTCGGCGCGAATCACTTTGCCGGAAACCGTGTCTTCCATACCCAAGATCATGCCGCGACGACGGTTAAGGTCGCCCATGACATCACCCATATAGTCTTCAGGTGTAACAACTTCTACCGCCATGATTGGCTCAAGCAACTCACCACCGCCCTTCTGGGCCAGTTGCTTGGTTGCCATGGAAGCAGCCACCTTAAACGCCATCTCGTTGGAGTCGACGTCGTGGTAAGAACCGTCAAAAACGGTTGCTTTCAGGCCGATCAGCGGATAGCCGGCAACAACACCGTTCTTCATCTGCTCTTCGATACCCTTCTGGATAGCAGGGATGTATTCCTTAGGAACAACACCACCTACTACTTCGTTCACGAATTGCAGACCTTCCTGACCTTCGTCAGCAGGAGCAAAACGGATCCAGCAGTGACCGAACTGACCACGACCGCCGGATTGACGAACGAACTTGCCTTCGATTTCACAGTTCTTCGTGATGCGCTCACGATAGGAAACCTGAGGCTTACCGATGTTGGCTTCGACGTTGAACTCACGGCGCATCCGGTCAACCAGGATGTCCAAGTGCAGCTCGCCCATGCCGGAGATGATCGTTTGACCAGTCTCTTCATCAGTCTTGACGCGGAAAGATGGATCTTCCTGAGCAAGCTTGCCCAGAGCGATACCCATTTTTTCCTGGTCATCCTTGGTCTTAGGCTCTACGGCAACCGAAATAACCGGCTCCGGGAAGTCCATGCGAACCAGGATGATTGGCTTGGCAGCGTCGCACAAAGTCTCACCAGTGGTGACGTCCTTCATGCCGATCAGGGCCGCGATGTCACCAGCGCGTACTTCCTTGATCTCTTCACGGGCGTTTGCGTGCATTTGCACCATACGACCCACGCGCTCTTTCTTGCCTTTAACCGAGTTGATCACGCCGTCGCCGGAGGCCAACACACCCGAGTAAACGCGAACGAAGGTCAAAGTACCCACGAATGGGTCGGTAGCGATCTTGAACGCCAGAGCCGAGAACGGCTCGTTGTCATCGGCGTGACGCTCCATTTCTTCTTCCTCGTTATCAGGGTTGGAACCCTTGATAGCAGGAATGTCAGTTGGAGCAGGCAGGTAGTCGATAACGGCGTCGAGAACCAGGGGAACACCCTTGTTCTTGAACGAGGAACCGCAAACAGCCAAGACGATCTCACCAGCGATAGTACGCTGACGCAGAGCGGCCTTGATTTCCACGTTGGTGAGCTCTTCACCTTCGAGGTATTTGTTCATCAGCTCTTCGCTGGCTTCGGCAGCAGCCTCAACCATGTTGTTGCGCCACTCGTCAGCCAGTTCCTGAAGTTCTTCAGGGATAGGCTTACGAACAGGAACCATACCCTTGTCGGAATCATTCCAGTAAACAGCTTCCATGTTGATCAGATCGATCTGACCCTGGAAGTTGTCTTCGGAACCGATAGCCAACTGGATAGGCACCGGAGTGTGACCCAGACGCTGCTTGATCTGACCGATCACGCGCAGGAAGTTGGCACCAGCACGGTCCATCTTGTTTACATAAACAAGACGTGGAACACCGTACTTGTTGGCTTGACGCCATACGGTTTCCGACTGAGGCTCAACACCCGAGGTGCCGCAGAACACAACGACAGCGCCGTCGAGTACGCGCAGGGAACGCTCAACTTCAATGGTGAAGTCTACGTGGCCCGGGGTATCGATTACGTTGAAGCGATGCTCGTCTTTGTACTGCTTCTCGGAACCTTTCCAGAAGGCGGTAATAGCAGCAGAAGTAATGGTAATACCACGCTCCTGCTCCTGAACCATCCAGTCTGTGGTCGCGGCGCCGTCATGCACCTCGCCCATTTTGTGACTTTTGCCGGTGTAAAACAGTACGCGCTCGGTGGTGGTGGTTTTACCAGCATCCACGTGAGCGACGATACCGATGTTACGGTAGCGGCTAATCGGAGTAGTACGAGCCATAAAGCCCTCGCAAAATTAGTGAAGCTAAAATTAGAAGCGGTAGTGCGAGAAAGCTTTGTTGGCTTCAGCCATACGGTGCACGTCTTCACGCTTCTTAACAGCAGCACCTTTACCTTCAGCAGCGTCCAACAGTTCGCCGGCCAAACGCAGAGCCATAGACTTCTCGCCGCGCTTACGGGCGAAGTCTACCAACCAGCGCATTGCCAGAGCGTTACGACGGGACGGGCGAACTTCAACCGGAACCTGGTAAGTAGCACCGCCTACACGGCGCGACTTCACTTCGACCAGCGGAGCGATGGCGTCGAGAGCTTTCTCGAAGATTTCCAGGGGGTCGCTGTTCTTGCGTTCTTTAACCTTTTCCAGCGCGCCATAAACGATACGCTCGGCAACGGCTTTCTTGCCGCTTTCCATCACGTGGTTCATGAACTTGGCCAGGATTTGGCTTCCGTATTTTGGATCGTCAAGCACTTCGCGCTTGGCTGCTACGCGTCTTCTTGGCATGGATAAGCCCTCAAACGGTCTTCAGGTTCGCTCGGAATCGGTGCCCTTTCGGGACGCCTCCG